>CACIUL010000002.1 GCA_902589825.1 uncultured Verrucomicrobiota bacterium | reverse complement strand
CCTCGCTTCTTCATCTGCGCGGTCTTCTCTTTGTCGACGACGATCTCCGCGGAGCGATTGCGACCGAAGTGGTCGAACTGCTCAAAGGTCAACCCGAGTGCGTCCATCCGGTTGTGGCATTTGATGCATTGTTCGGCGCGCGTCACGCGCATGCGTTCGCGGAGCGTGTTGTGTGGCTCGTCGGGGAGTTTTGCATCCACGGTGATCGGCACGTCGGGAACGCGCCCGCCCAGCAGATTCTCGTGAATCCATTTGCCGCGATGAATGGCGTCGTTGTCGAAATTGCCGGACTTAGACACGAGCCAGCTGGGGTGTGTGAGAATCCCCATGCGACGCCCTTTCGGCATCTCGACCGGCTCTTCCTTGCCCAGCAACCACTGCTCAGGCGTCATGGAAACTTCGTAGTGGTGCAGCGCAGTTTGGAAGTGCTTCCACTTTTGCATTTCATGGATTTGCCCCGTATGCCGTTTAAGACCCTGCCTTGCATTGCCAGTATAGCGCGCGATCACAAAGGTTTTTCGGGTGGTCAGCAGCGTGCGAAGCACCTCCTTGTCGGACTCGAGCACCCAACCGACCAAGCGGTCTGTGTCGTTCGCAAACCACCATGACTTCCACTCTGGATTGCCGGCCGGGATGACGTTTAGCTCCTTGACCGTGACGACGCATTTGAAAGGCGACTTCCTGTAGCCGAAATAGCTTTGGAAAAATGTCATCACGCGCGGCCGCAACAGCGCTGTGAGGTTGATGTGCTCGCCATCCGTGCTGCGATAGCCGGCTCTTTGGAGTTGGATCCAACGCCCGGCTTGCTTGCCGAGAATTTTCCCGAGCTTCTGCTGGTAATTGGCCTCCTTGCGCGCCTCAGGCGTCTTGATCTGCCAATACTCACGATTGAGGGCGTCGAGCTTGGCACGCTGATCGGCGGTCAGCTTAACGTCCTGCCCATAGGGCGTCGTGGCCGTTACGAGGCGCTGCACTTCGCGACGGACGTCCTGCTTTGTGGACAGTTTCCCCGCGGCCACCGCTTTCCTGAGACCTTCGTCTGGTTCGCTGTAGGTCAACGAATAGGCGATCGCGCGAGCGAGTTGACGAGGCGGCATGATCGATCGCTGCGATCCCGCAATTGGCGTTTCAACCCGGTAGAGAACCGTTGGATGGAACAGTACCTTGGTCAGGAATCGCTCGATTGCTCTTGACGGCTCGTAGGTCTTGAGATCGTTGGTCAGCAGTTGGCTGTACTCCTGCATTTCGGTAGCGTCGGGAGCCTGCCGGAGAATCTTCTGGCACGTATCCTTAACCGCGGCCCGAATCTGCGGTGCCGTCGCAGCCTTGCCGGCCTTGTAGACGGGATGAAGCGAGCGGACCCGGAACTTATTGTTTTTCACCAGCGGCATCATCCTTGACAGCATGAGCTTACAGATACGTAGATGGGCTTCGATCTCTGCTTGATCGATGCGATCAGCCGTGGAGTAGTTACTGCCCGCCCACGGCGCCATGATCGCTCTTTGGTCCACGTGGAGCTGAAGTTCTTGATTGAGGCGAAACATGAACGCCTCGTAGGCCTGGGGCGCGAGCCGCCATACTCGGGCAGGGGTGGCTGGGTCACCAGCCGGCGCTCCCGAGAACAGGGCTTCATGATCGACGTAGTTCGCCGCTGAGGGCGTCAGGTTGAGATCGGAGTGGGCCTCGAGGGTGGCTTTTAACCACGCGAGCGTCTTTTCGCGTTCTGCCGTGGAGAATTGTGCTTCATCCTCCGGCGGCATTTCTTCGTCCATGATTTGTTCGTACACGCGTCGCCAGACAGCCAGGTCCGTTGCGCTTTGGGGCGTCATGCTCACCGTGTCCAGACGCAGCTTGCCCTTCTGTTTCTTTTCGCCGTGGCAACTGAAGCACTTCTCTTTCATCACGGCATGCATAGCTTTGCGCTCAGCGGCCGAATCCGCGGCTCGGCCCTCAGCCGCGAAGGTCACGGCGGCCGCAATCCATGCGAAACTGATGCCGCGTTGGAGAACGTTGATTCGTTTCATACTCATCTTAAACCACCAATTCGCCAAGAGGCCCACACAGTTCCGCGCCAACAGCGCCGGCGTTGAACGCGTCACGCGGTGCACCGGCCGCGTGCAACAGGCTGCAGTACAGCGCGTTAATCGCCGGATTGTCGGTCCGGGTGACCACATGCTCGTCAATCTTTTTACCGTCTTGCCCCCCTTCGCTCATGGGGTAGGAAACGTATTGTCCGGTCTTCAACGTGCCCCCCAGATCCCCCACCAGTACGAATGGCCAGTGGTCCCCCTTCGTGTGTTGGGTTTGGGCGCAGTCGCTTGTGAATACCAGCACCGTATTGTCGAGCATGGTGCCCTTGCCTTCGGGCGTCTCCTGGAGCTTCTTCAGCAAGCCCGCCGCCTGCGTCGAGTGGTGTTCGCGATATCGCCGCAAGACTTCCAGCCCTGGAACCTCCAATTTCGGATCTATGGTTCCGTGGCCGATGCCGTGCGTGGGGCTGGGCGAGATCCCCGAATAATCCGTGCCGAAGATTGAGCCCACCCCCGAGGTGATGGTCACGACGTTGGTCAGCCCAGAAATCAGAGCCGCCGCCGCGACGTCGCACTGGGCCGCGGTGACGTCAACCATGGTCCTGGGGGGCTTGGCGGGCAGCTTGGGGGCCTTTCGGCGAAGCGTGCCCGCTTCCTGCAGTTGGGCCATCTGCCCGTCACGCTTGCTCAGCGCCTCGAGCGCCCCGAAATGATGCTCCACCAGTTCCTTCTCTGGACCGGCGATCTGCGACTGTAAGCGCCGGACGTCCTGGGAGATTGAGTCGAGGAGATTTTTGCGCGCGAGGAAGTCGTTGCCCGTCGCCCCGATGCTGCCGAAAAGTGATTGGTACGCAAGTTCCGGCCGGCACTGGATGGCGATTGGGCTTCCCTTGCCCCACGCCGACGTACCGTAAGTGGCCTGCGTCGGCTTCCCCCCGGCAATACCGAGGCCCACCATCGGGAAAATTCCGGGGAAAGCTCGTCCGAGGGCGCCGTCGATGGTCTGGGCCCTGGGGGGATGTGCGGCCGCGCTGTTTACGCCCGACAGTGCACTGTAGTGGCCGGCATGGCCGCGGGCGCAGTGGCGGCCCTGGAGACCTTGGACGATGGTCATGCGGTCCTGGAAAGGCGCGAACGCTGCGATGTCCCTGGGGAGCTTGGCGCCCTTGAGCGACTCTTGTCGGATGGCATCCGCTCCACGCTTCCAGCCCACCGGAATCGCCCCGGATTCCTGATAACCGTTGCTGAAGAGGAAGAAGATGAAGCGTTTCGGCGGCGTGACGTTGCCGTTCGCGGCCGCCTCTACTTTCTGCAGCAGTGGGGAAAAGAACAGCCCGCCCGATCCCAACGATATGCCTTTGAGACAACTACGACGGCTGAATTTTTGCTTGGTAAACATGGTTATCTATACCTTCGTTGTGAGGGGATTTCCGTTGAAAGTTGAAAGTTGAATGTTCGTCTTCTGTCTTAAGTAAGCGCCTTCCGGCGCTGGTCTGGTTTAGTCGGATTTGGTTAGTTACACGAGCAATTGTTCAATGGGGCCGGGCTTGTCGAGCCCTGTGGGTGCCTTGTCGAGATTGAAGTCATCGACGGGCGATCCCGCTGCGTGGAGCAAGGTGGCCCACAGCGCGTTCACCGTGCGTCCCTCGTCTGGACGCTTTGGATAGGTGAGCGGTGTGATGTTTGTTGAATTCGCGGAATTCGCCGACGATCCCCAGGAGGGCAATTGGATATGACGGCCGGTGCGGATGCGACCGCCCAGATTGCCGATGATTAGGAAAGGCCAGATGAATCTATGTCTCCAACTGCTCATGCATCGCAATAAAAAGAGATTCTTAATCACTTCGGCTTTTTCTTACGGGAGCTTTTCTTTCCGGGGGCACCCTCTCCCGGGTCGTTGCGTTTCCCGAACCTGAGGGGACTGAGCCTGTCACTGCCGGGCTTGAGTTGGCCGGGCTTCAGCCGGTCGACATTCCGGGCAATACGGAACCACTCCCTGATCATGCGGGAGGCCCGCTCGGGATGCTTCTGGCGCAGGTCATTGAGTTCGGTGCGATCCTCCGCGAGGTTATAGAGTTCCCATCGACCTCCCTTGGCGGCAACTACCTTCCAGTCGCCCTGCCGCAGGGCCCGATCCGTGCCGAAATGCTGGTAGAGGGTTTCGTGACCGTCCCGCTGCCTGCCCTTGAAAATGGGGGCGAGGGACTTGCCCTGGAGCGGATCGATGGTGCGTGAGCCCACCTTCTTCGGATAGCTGGCCTTGCCCAGTTCAAGGAAGGTGGCCATGAAATCGATCAGGTGGCCCGGTTGGTGGGTGACTGGACCGCCAGTCTGGCTGGCGCCATCGGGGGCTTCTGCAGCTGCACTTTTCAGACCCTCAGGCCAGTGGGCGATCAGGGGAGAGGAGATGCCTCCTTCATGCTGGTTCTGCTTATAGAGCCGGAAGGGAGTATTGCCTACGTGGGCCCAGCCAACGTCATAGCACCAGTAGCTTTTGGGGTCCCATGGTTCAAGGTCCTTGCCCCGGGTACGCTCAAAGGGGCATGCCCCGTTGTCAGAGCAGAAGAGAAACAGAGTGTTTTCCCACGCGCCCTTTTTCTTCAGGTGAGAAATGAGACGCCCGATGTTCTGGTCTACAACATCGACCATCGCAGCAAAGACCTCCATGCGGCGGGCCTCCCACTTCTTGTCTTTGGCGGACAGGGATTTCCAGGCGGGAACATGGCGGGGCCTTGGGCTGAGTTTGAATTCGCGGGGGAAAAGGCCGCTTTCCAGTTGCCGGAGATAGCGTTTCTTACGGAGCTCATCCCATCCTGCGTCGTAGACCCCCTTATACTTGGCAACCTCCTCCTCGGGTGCCTGCAGGGGATAGTGGGGGGCATTGTAGGCGACATACAGGAGGAAGGGGTTTTCGGAGGCTCCCTCCGCCTTTCCGGGAACCATCTCATCAATGAAGTTGATCGCGAAATCCGTGATGGCATCAGTAACGTAGAAGGGCTTGCCATTCAGAGTGGCGGGAACCTTCCATTTCTCGGCACCGAGGCGGAACGTTTCGTCTCCGGTAAAGAAGTTGGTCGCTCCGGAGAGATGCCCCCAGTAGTGTTGGAATCCAAACTCAACCGGGTTACCGGAAAGGTGCCACTTTCCTGACATCGCGGTGGAGTAACCCGCGGTCCTGAGGACTTCTGCAATAGTCGTGCCCCGGGAGAGGGAATTGCTGCCGGCCTGGTCACAGTAGAGACCGGTCAGGAGAGAAACCCGGGAAGAGTGGCACTTGGCGGTATTGTAGAACTGGGAGAACCGCAGGCCTTTGCGTGCGAGTTGGTCGAGGTTCGGCGTGCGAATCTCAGCTCCATAGCAACCGAGGTCCGAGAATCCCAGGTCATCCGCCATGATCAGGACGATGTTGGGTCGTGCGGAAGCTGGGTTTTTCAACAGGCAGATGCCGATGAGAAGAGGAAGCAATCGTTTCATGAATTCACTTGGGCTTGTTTTTATAGTCTTCCCTCCAAGCTTCCCACATCTTGGCGAGCTCTGCCGTTTTCTCAGGCATCTTCTTGGCCAGGTTGTTCATCTCGGAGGGGTCCGTCTTGAGGTCGTATAGTTCCCAAGACTTGCCGGCACGGACCACTTTCAGGTCGCCTTGCCGGACTGCGTTGGCCCGGCTGAAGTGCCAATAGATTTCCTTGTGAGGCTCCCTCACTTCGCCCTTGAAGATGGGCAGCAGGGACTTGCCTACCGGGGGTTTGGTCTTGTTGCCCAAGATCTCCTTGGGATACTTCGCCCCGGTAATGTCACGGAAGGTGGCGGAAACGTCGATGATGTGGCCGACCTGACCGGTCATGCCCGGCTTGATTACGCCCGGCCAATGGGCAATGAAAGGGGTGCGGATGCCGCCCTCGTAATCGGTCGACTTGAACTTTTTGTAAGGGGTATTGCTGGCATTTGCCCAGCCCACCGAGACTGTGCGGTAGCTTTCAACAGGCCCGGGCGGGATATTCGGCGTGGTGTTGGGCTGTTCGGGGCAGGCGCCATTGTCGGTCAGGAACATGATCAGCGTATTGTCCCACTTGTCCAGTTCCCTGAGCTTGGCGAAGAGGCGCCCGAGGTTCTGGTCTACCCGGTCGATCATGGCGGCATAGACGGCCATCTTCAGGTCTTCCTCATCCTTTTGCTTTTCAGTGAGATCATCCCAAGCCTTGGAAGCGCGCGGGGTAAGCTTGTGGTTGGGGCCGATGATGCCCATCTTGTTCATCCGCTCAAAGCGTTGCTTGCGGATTGCATCCCAGCCGACCTTGTATTTGCCCCGGTATTTCGCGATGTCCTCGGGCCAGGCATGCAGCGGGTAATGGGGAGCGGTGTAGGGAAGATACAAGACAAAGGGTTTGTTCTCGTCCTTATACTCATCAAGGCGGTCGATCGCGTAAGTGGTGAAGGCATCAGTGTGATAGAATTTTTTGTCCGGGCTGGTGTATCCCATGATCACCTTGTCCTCGATGGCCCAGCGCCTCACACGGGTCTTGCCCTTGCGTCCCGGAGGTCCCTCACCGGGACGTGCCTTGAGGCCGGGATTGAAAAAGTTGCTGCACCCATCGGCCAGCCCGAAATAGCGATCAAAGCCACGGGTTGTCGGAAGGGGTTTCTGGTGCCACTTGCCGGCGATAAGCGTGCGGTATCCAATAGTGCGCAGGACCTCCCCAAAGGTGGCGCCATGCTCCATGTTGTTGTCGCCAATCGAGTAGGCGTAGTTGCCAGTGAGCAGCTCGGCACGTGTGGTGTGGCACTTGGCGGTATTGTAGAACTGGGTGAAGCGCAGCCCGTCCTTGGCCAATTGATCGAGGTTGGGGGTTTGGACCTCTCCGCCATAGCACCCGATGTCGGAATACCCCATGTCATCAACCATGATCAGGACAATGTTTGGACGAGATCGGTCCGGCTCGGCCCAGCAGAAGATGGGTTTCCAGAGAAGGCAAATTAAAAGAAGGGAATGATGGAACACTTTCATGAGAGTTTACTGCATGCTTGCTTGGAGCTGCGTGTGTAATATAGGATTAATTTCAAAATGATGGATGGAAACTTGCGGTTGCCGTGCGAGAAATGCGGAAAGCTGATAGACTATGATGGCGTTAGCGGGGCAGGGGCGAAAACCGTCTGTGAGCATTGCGGGAGCAAAAAGCCTCATACCTTGAGAGGCAGCCCTTTGCTTCTTTTTCTTTGCTTTTTCATTGTTGCATTGGCTTTTGCGCTAATCAACCCGATTGGCCTAAGTGAAGACGGCATGTTTTTTGGATGCTTCGGGGCGTTTTGCCTGCTCCTTTGGTTGAAGGTGTGCCTGCCCTATCATATCGCAAGACTAAAGGATAAGCTGCCAGGGGTTCCTTTTTTTTGCTTTGTCTCCTTTCTCAGTCTTGTATTCGGAGGGATTTCACTTTTCTTTTTTGCGGCTGAAATAAACATTTATGGTCTTCGGTCGACAACAACTCATCACACTGTTGGCGGCCATAAGGTAGAAGGTGGATTCGATTCGATTCCTAAATCAGAATCCAATGGCAAGGCTTCTGTGATTTGGTTCTTCAACAAATCGGGCATCAGCATTCGCCTCCATCGTTTCGATAAAGAAGGAACTATACAGCCTGAAGGTGATTTAGTTCCCAGCCAAGGATTAGAGCGGGATACATTTGAGGGTGAAACTTGGGTGGTGACTGACTTGGATGATACGCCACTCTATTACTACATTGCAGGATCAAAGGCATCGGCCGCCATTGTCCCCCCTGATTGGTCGCCGACTATGCCGCCTTTAAACGACCCGAGCTAGTCGGAAGAGGTCTGTCTACCGATTGTTCTTGTTCTTCAACCCCTGGGCGCGGCCTTGCTTGCTCGCCGTGGAGAGGCGGGTCTTGGCGAGACGGGCGAGGGTGGCCTGGAATTCCTGCTTGAGAGCCCGCTCATCCTTTGACAGGGCGGCGTTTTTTAGCTGCTTGCCGTCAAAGGGTCCCTTGTAGCGGGTCAGCTTGGCGGTGCTGCCGTCTGTCTTTGCGACAAGGCAATATTGCTTGTTGCGAACCATGACCTGTCCCCGGTACCAGATGTAAATCCAATCCTTTTTGCGGGGTTCAGCTTTGTTTTGTAGCACAGGGACGATGCTCACTCCATCCCCGGGATGGTTTTCAGGGAGTTTCGCGCCGGAAACTTCACACAGGGTTGGCATCATGTCGGAAAACTCGACCAGATCATCAACAACCCGCCCGGGCTTCCTGATGCCGGCGGGCCAGCTGGCAATCATCGGGACACGCGTGCCCGTGTCGCTCATGCTACCCTTTCCACCCACGACCTTGGTGCCGTTCCAGAGGGTAACGATTGGCTTGTCCGTGCCATTATCACCGGTGAAGATGATCAGTGTGTTGTCGCGAACCCCGGACTTTTCCAATTGGGCCACAATTTGCCCAATGGCCTTGTCGGCGTAGGCCACCATGTCCCGGAAGTGTCGCTGCGGGTCGTTGCGGTCGCCTTTATAGGTGGTGGATCCCAAACGCTTTGGATCCCAATCAGTAGAATCCGGGGTGGGATCAAAGGGGCAGTGGGTCAGGATCATCGGGTAATAAACCAGAAAGGGCTTTTCCTTGTTCTCATCGATAAAGTCGCAAATGAAGTCGGTGCAGACTTGAGGCCCGTATTCACCACCGGTGAAGTCCTTTTCATTACCGTTGAATTCCAGTTGAGGGTTGACAAAGCGTCGGTCGATCGACTTGCCATCCTCCTTGGATCGTCCGCTGCGGGTATGTTGCCAGAGGCAGGATTTCTCGAAGCCGAAATGCTGCGGTGCATCAGTTTGCTTTCCGAGTTGCCACTTGCCGGCGATCGCGGTGGCGTATCCGGCCTTTTTGAGTTGATGGGCGAAGGTGGTCTGTCCGCGATCCAGCATGCCAAACTTCACGTAGTTGCGCACATTATACTGCCCGGTCATGATCTTTACCCGGGAGGGGGTGCAGATCGGGTTGGAAAAGCAGTTGGTAAAGCGCACACCGGTGGCAGCCAGCTTGTCGAGGTGGGGCGACTTGCAGGATTCACTGCCGTTGGCGGAGAGGGCCTCGTAGCCCATGTCATCAGCCATGATGAGGATGATATTCGGGCGGGACCCGTTCACTTCCCCGGATACTTGGGAAAGGGGTAAGAGGAAAAATGAAAGGGCCAGGCAAAGGGAAGAAGGTTTCATTGTTTTGATTGGCGCAAACATACTATGGATTTTTTTGATGGGCGAGGCTTTCCCCCAAAATGGTCGTTTGGGAGGCAAGAAAACCTTTTTGCTTGTACAGGAGGTTACCCTGTTGCCGGGCGGCTTCCTGCTACGGGTTTTTGTGATGGCACAAACAGGGGCAATCAAGGTAATATTGCTTATGAGGCGGGCCATCCAGGCAGCATTCCAACGAGAAAGTCAGCACAATGAGTGATTCAAGAAAGCGGGGAAAACCGACTTTTCACCCTGACGAAGATTATGGGAATGCAGGAACGGATATGCCTGGTGGAAGCTCGGATGAACAGGATGCAAAGGATGACAGGACAGTAAAAGCCCTTCTCTTGGGGTTCATGTGCTTTTTTCTTGGCTGGATTGGCATTGCACTGACTGACCCGTTTCACTGGGGCGATGACACCATGTTCTTTTGTGCCTTCGGTTCGTTTTGCCTGTTGCTATGGTGTATGGCGTTCTTTCCGGTTCTTTTTGGGAAGAAAAAGAAATACCGGTCTGACCTCAAGGGGTGTTTTTCCCTGTCACTGCTCGGGTTCGGCGCACTTTCTTTATTCATGTTTTTTGTTACCAAGCCTGAAACACGCAGAGTGACAGTGACCTACTTTTATAAAAGCATTGAGGGGCATGCCATTACGGATGGATTGGGTTTCGTCCCCAAATCCCAATCCACGGGGCGCAAGGTAATAATCAGCTTCCACAAGCCAGGGGATTTCAGCATCCGTCTTTACCGTTTTGATCAGGCTGGAGAGCTGCAGTTTGACAGTGAGCTCAGTTCAAAACATTCGCCACGCCTGGATACCTTTGAGGGTGAGACCTGGGTGGTAACCGATATGGATGATAAGCCCCTCTATTACTATGTGGCAGGATACAAAGGTGCGTGGAATGTCATCAATCGTGCGGTTATTCCACCTGCTTTAAAGGTGCCCTGAGCCGCCACTCAAAACTGCAACTCGCTACGCTTGACTGTCATTGAGTGGATGGCCTTACCGTCAATGTTGATCACGGTGTATTTCACGGTTGGGTCATCGCCCCGGAGGTTGAAGTCGACGCGACCAAAGGATTGTTTCGCGTTATACCCGAACAGGGAGTGCTTGATCAGCCCGTGGACGTGCTGGTTGGTCAGGCGGGAGGACTGCCATTCGTAGAGCGGATACATGCCCTCAATTCCGGTATCGATTTTGTAGGCATCGGAGCGGTGCCGGTCGGCGGAGAGGATGATGACACCGGGGATCTTTTCCTTTGCTAGGAACTCAAAGATCTGCTGGCGTTCGCCGTCAAAGCCGTCCCAGGTGTCTTTTGATCCCGGCTTTACCTTGGGCGTCATGGGCACATTGGTGCAGAACACGGTGAAGGCGGCGGGTTCCTTGAGGGTTTTTTTGAGCCATTTCATCTGGGCAGACCCGAGCATGGATGGGTTTTTGCCCTTGGGTGACTCGCGGTAATAGCGTCCGTCTATCAGGACGAAGTGAACCTTGCCGATCCAGAAGTCAAACCAGCAACCGGGCTGTTCCTCGCCACCCCCGTAATAGGGGTTGTCGTAGTTGTCCCTGAATATTTTCCAGACCGCACGCTTCCATTTTGGTTCGTCGACTGCGGGGCCTCCCCACCCGTCATTGGTGGTGAAGTCGTGGTCATCCCAGATACCGTAGATAGGGACTTTTGCTGCGAGTCTCGACCACTCGGGCTGGCTCTGCCTGCGGTAGTAATGGAAAAGCTGCATCTCGGGTGTCTTGGGGTCATCAATGTAGACGTTATCTCCGAGCAGGAGGAGGGCTCGCGGGTCGATTGACCCGATGGTGTCCCAGACGCGCTCGTTCTCAGGGACGTATCCGGCTCCCCCGCCGAAGACGATGGTAAACTCCTCAGAGGGCGCGTCCTTCTTGAGTGAGGTGTTGGGCAGGGTGCGCTTCCATGGCCATGTCTTGGCGTCGAATTTCCAGGCGTCCGGCTTTTCATGGGCAAGGTTGAGGAGTAATTTCGTGTGGCCGGGATTGACGGCTTTTTCAGAGGTTGCCTCCAGGTAGGCAATGGCCTCCTTCTTCCTGCCCTGCAGGATGAGCTTGAGGGCATGCGGGTGCATCCGCTTGACCTGGTTGCCCTTCTCCGGTTTTTCATTATTGACCCTGAGTTTGGATGCCTGGGCAAACAGTCGCGGGGATAAGGCCGGGGCGGCAACCAGGATCAGGCAAAGAATGATGTGGATATGGTTTTTTTTCATTTTGGTAAAATTTGCTTACTCTTTCTTTAATTCCGAGATGAGAAAGGCGGTCGTGTTGGCGTGTTTCACCCCGGAGAGTCCCGGGTAGACCAGTTCGCAGGCCACGCCCTGTGTTTTGCAGCGTTCCTTGAGTTTAACGCCAAAGTTTGAGGTATGGGTGGGGTCCTTCTGGGCCTTGCCAATGGCCGGGGGTGACTTGTAGATCAGGTAGACCGGGGGATCATCCCGGCTTACGAGGGCGTAGGGGGAATACTCGGCGATCCACGGCAGGATCTTTTCCCGCTGCCCGAGAAAATCGGCAAAGGATTTCAGCCCGAAGGCATGCCCGCCGTAGCGGCTGTTGGGTGTCCATTCTTGCATCTGCCGCGGATCGAGGGTTGTCTGGGCCCCGATGACGGCAGCACAGGACAAGCGGGAGGATTCCCGTGCTACCGGATCCTTGCTCTGCGGATCGGCCAGGTCATCGTGAAAGGCCAGCCAGAGGCTTGAGCAGGCCCCGGCCGAACCGCCTGCGGCCCCGATCCGGTTCTTGTCGAGGTTCCACTCGCCTGCCTTGCTGCGCACAAACTGCAGGGCTCGTGCAGCATCATGCAGGGGTGCCTTGACCGGGGGTGTTTCTGTGGCAGTAACATATCGATAATTGATGGCCACCACCGAGATGCCCGCCTTGAGCAGGGCATTGGGATCGGCAAACCGATCCAGGCGTTCCTTCGAACCTCCTTTCCAGCCACCGCCATGGATGACAAAGGCCACCGGAGTGGGGGAAGAGGATTTTGCTTTCCAGAAATCAAGAACGTTTCGCTCGTGCTTGCCGTAGCGGACTAGAGAGAGAGTGGGCTTTGGAACCACACTGCTGTAGCTTTCCTTTTTTTTGCCCGCGGCAGGTTTCCCGGCATTAACGAGATGTTGCCTGGTTGGTGATTTTTGAACGGGGAAAGCAACCAACTTGGCAATCGACAGGTTGGCCATCCTGACACTGTCTTGCTCATTGGGAATGTCGTCCTTGTCCGCCAGGCTCCTGTAGATGCCCCATTTCGGGCGAATGAAATCAAAGCCTGACTTCCAGGCTGGAAAGCCGGGAAGATCACGGGCAAAGCGGATGGATTGATCCTGCGAGCGAATCGAGAAGCGAAGGCGGCCTTTGGATTCCGCGACAAGGACACATTCGCACTCCAGCCATTTGCCCCTGCAATCCCTCCAGTCGGCAATGTGCATGCGCTGGGTGCCGTTTTCTGTCCACCATCGCAACTCAAGCTGTGGCTTGCCCCGGTAAACCGCTCCCGAGAGCGTGACCACCGGGTCAGAAGCGTGTTTTCCCCCGACCGGCTTCAACTGGAAGAAGTGGCAGAAGTTTTTGGTCACGGCGAATGATTTATCAATCTTCAAGAACCAGTGGTAACGCGTTACTTCGCCCCGGGAACTCTTGAGGGTTTGCGGGGAACCCTGGTATCCCTTGATTTCGTTGCGTTGCCTTTCTTTTCCCCTCGGCCAGACCCGGTCGCGATCCCCGTCCTTGTCGCGGTGCAGGTAGAAGGCAAAGCAGGGTCCCATTTGATGGTCTTCCTCTATTTTCAGGTGCTCGAAGCCTGCATGGTTTCCCTGAAAGCTCTCAGGTGTCTCAATCGAGTATTTCCCGAAAACGGCTTGCACCTGGGCCACGGCTGTCTTGCCGGTGTCGATATCCGCCCTGAGTACAACTTCGCTTAATGCGACGGAAGGATTTTGTTCCGGCGCGCCAGTGGAAACGGGCAGGAATGCAGAAATCAAAATGATCCCTGCCAGGAAAATGACGGTCTTGCTTGCGCGGTTTTCTATCATGATGAGCAGGAGGAATTTCCCCGGGAAATCTGGATCGCCATTGGGGGGAAATTTAAACCCAAGGGCCGGGTATGCAATGACCTACTGCTTCTCTTTGCGATGCGTGCCCTTCTCGATGAAGCTCCAGGTCTGCTCCCCCCATTTGCCCTCGGTCATGCACGCCGGGTTGTGGAGGAATTTCCTGGTGGGGTCTTTCCTGTTCAGGCAACTCGATCCGGCCGGGTAAGCGGAGATATCCCTTGGCAGTTGCACGTAGTCATAGGGAATTTGAAGCGTGTCCAGGGACGCTCGAAAGTTCCTGGTGTTGAGCGCACCCTGCACCAGGCGAATCTTCAGGGATTTGCGGATTGCCTCGGTTTTCTTGCCGTATTCAGGCACGTAATTCCTTGCCTTAGGATCGGAGAAGCTGGTGCCACCTCCTGCATCGAGGGCCACCGCTGTCGAGAAGAGATCGAGATACTTGGCACCCCAATAAATAGACCCGGCAGCCCCCATGGAGAAACCCATGATGGTGCGTTGGCGACGATCTCCGGTCGCGGCGTATTGCTTCTCAAGGTAGGGCAAAAGTTCCTTGAGGATATTGGTTTCCGGCCTCTTTTCCTTGGCCCCATCCCTCCAAACCGTACCGCCGTATTTCTCGGGAAAGACCACGATGAAGTTGCCAATCCTGCCCGCTTTCCGGGCCGCCTCATAGCTCTGCATCACCTGGGAGGATGAATTGCCGCCACCGGCACCATGCAGGAAAATGGCCAGCGGATAAGGTCCCTTCTCCTTATGGTAGCCGGGGGGCAGATACAGGGTGTAGATGATGTCATCCCCGCTAAGTGGCCCCTTGTAAGTGAGATTCTTCTGGTAATTGCCCTCATTAACACCGGCACCGCGTTGAGCCTGAGCCGCGCAAGCGAAAAAGGCAGACAGGATGATGAGCGTAAGTCTTTTCATGGCCGCTTCTTGCCCGAGATGCGCAGGCTCTTTTTATCGAGAGAGAGGATAAAGGCCGTAACGGCGGAGGCCGATACGCGGGAATCCGAGCCGTAGCCCGCGTTGTCACGGTTGGGCTGGTAATAGAAGGTTCCGTCCTGGCACTGGGACAGGACAAACCACCATTTGTTCTTGTCCATCAAGCGCCGAAAACTCGCAGGATCGAGGTGCGCGGCGGCGGCGGCGTATGCCATGCCCATGACCGGAGATCCGTGGGTGTCGGGAAAGCTCTCCGGATGCCGGCCGATCACTCTGGCATGGGCGTGGGCCCGCTTGAGATACTTGTCGTCATGGTAGGGGCTCATGGCATTGGCGACGCCCGCGGCGCCTGTGCGTCCCATATCGGCCCAGTTGTTTTGCCCGGCTGCCTTGTCCGCATACCAGACATAGCCGTTACGACCGGAAGACCGGACGAGGAAATCGTAGGCTTTGTCGTGACGCTCACGATCCACCTTGATGCCGCAGTGCTTCATCATGGCGAAGGCCAGTGCGCCCTGTCCGGTGAGCATGCTGATCGGACCGTAACCCTCGAACCCGGGGTTGTGGCCCCAGCCACCGTGGGCACCCATCTTATCCTTGGGCACGGCCCCGGGGTGGGTTTTGCGTGATTTCTCGTCGATCTGGGCCATGTCCACGTATTGGCTTGAGATCAGGAAATCGTAGACTTCCTGGAGCTCCGGCAATACCCACTTCTCACCGGTGGCGAGGTAAAACTCGCTCATCACGATGGCGGCTGCCATGTAGCGCCAATTGATGAGCCAGCTCCGATCCTTGACCTTGGTGGTGCGGGCATGAAACTGCGCGTTTTTCCTGACGAGGTCGATGTGTTTCGGATTGCCGCTGGCCAGCAAGGCGAGAGGGGCAAAGGTGTCATGCGGGGGACTCCCCCAGGATCCGTCGTCTCGCTGGGTTTTGACGAGATAAGCAAGGAGATCCTTTAGAATTTGGGTGCTCTTTGCGCAGTTGGCCGGGAATTTCGGACCATAGATGCCATATTGTGTGCCGACATCGAGGGCAACCTTGAGGGCCTTATCTTTGCGCCTGAGATTGAGATCCAACCGGCCGTTACGGCCCCTGCCCTGGCTTTCCTCCAGGGCTATCGCGAAGTCAAGCAGGGGACCGTCCGGACCGAACACCTCCATGCCGTAGCCATTTCGATGGGGTGTCTTGAACGCCCGTCCGTTGGCTCCCACCACGAGGTCTCCAACCTTGACCTTACCCGCTGCCGGGCTTCCGTCGAAGACGTGTCGCACGAGCAAAAACTTCGGTTCCTTGGCGATGAGCTCGGCTCGTATTCCGGTGATGCCGAGGTTGTAGAACCAGCCGTTGACTTCGGCGTCCGGTCCCGAGCCCGCCTTCTGCTTCCAAGGGCGTCCGTTTTCATAATAGTGCACCTGGCCGACAAGGGTCTGGGGCAGTAGTGGGAGCAAAAGGGCGAGGTAAATCAATCCGCGTTTCATCATTTTCATTGCTTTGGCCTTGGTTTCCAAGAATTCCGCATAAGGTCACTGTTCTTAGCGATCCTTAATTGGCTTTTTAATAGCTTGAACGACACGATCAAAAGTGGTGTCAGAACGAGAGGGCACAACGTGACCTGCTCTTGAATCCAATAGTAACGTTGGGTCCTTAAATGGCGAAGCCAGGTTATCATTGGCGATCCAGTCTGTTACCCCCAGCCAGACCAATGCCGGAATGTTGTCGAAAGGAGCTTTCGCCTCGATCCTGCTGATGAGTCCTTGGTGCGTGGTGGGAAGGTATCCGCCAAACATGGCAGCCATCTGAAACGTGCCACCTGGAACCCGGGAGAGATAGACGGGTATAAACGCAGCACCTTGCGAATAACCCAGGATCCCATAGAAAGGACCTTGTTCCTCTACAATGGCGTTTAAGATGCTGACCGATTCGGCAGCCCAATCGGGATCGGTGGTTGGTTTCTTTTTGCCCCCGGGAGGATCGCGCATCCATAAACCCCCATCAGGGGCTTGCGCAAAAACCAATTCATAATCACTGCCGAGGGCTTTCCGCAATGAATTGATCCCGGGGTTATCCTGAAACTCCCTGGCATTTCCGCCTCCACCATGAAGGCAAAGGATCTTTCGGATTGCGGCCGTGGAATCGTTTTTGCTTACGGTCAGAGCAGCATCTTTTTCACTGGAACCGGCTTGATCATATTGTCTTTTTCCGCATCCAGGCAGCACACACAGGCACAATGAAACTGTAAGAAGAACTTTCATTTCATGAAACCATACAAAACGATGATTGGAACCGGGGGCAGGAGCATTCAATGGTGTTATTTCGTCCTAACCTCGCTGAAGTTTCTCTCCTGTTTTTGGCATTATCAAGGTAGGATCACCCTCGAGATAACCGAGGGCCTTTAAGAATCTGTCCGCTTCGATGAGAGTGACATCAGTCCAGGGCTGCCTGTTGAAGAAGCCATGACCCTGCCCATTGGCGATCCGAACCTCTACGGAGTCAGAAATCTTGAGTGAGGTCATCTTCGTGCTTGCCGCTTTCCATCCCTTTTTCAACCACGTGTCTTCGCTTCCAAAAAATACCATAGCCGGCGGCAGGTCATCCTTGAGGTGTTGCAGGAAGTCGACTTGCGGATCCTTGGCATCTGATGCGCTTAGAGCCGGATTGAATAAGAGGTAAGCCGCAACAGTTGTATCATATTTCTTGGTGTCAGAAGGATCGTTCAACCCGGGATTGGTCGTTGCCAGCAAACTGATATGCCCGCCGGCCGAGCCCCCGCCTGCGATAATTTTCAGCGGATCAATACCAAGTTTTTCCGCATTCTGCTTGTACCAACGAATGGCACTTTTTGCGTCGGTGATGCAGACCCGCTTCCGGGATTCGGTGCCTTTAACATTCTTGGTGCCGGCTTTCGAGGCGAGCTTGTAGGTTACAGTGGCTGCAACAAGGCCCCTGGTGGAAAAGTAATGACAAAGATAACGGAACTGTTTCCGGTGTCCTCCGCCCCAGCCGCCTCCATGAAACATAATAATTCCCGGAACAGCCTTCGTCGCCGGGTCATGATCCTTTGGGAAAAAGATTTCTATCTCGCGAGCGGTGTCGCCCTCATTTTTGTAGATTTGCACTTTGCCCACGGGAGCACCTGCACTGTTGACCTGCTTGGCATCAAGGCAGGAGAACGGCAACAGGATCAAGAAGAGCAATCGTGGTATGATGTGTTTGTTGCGCATTATGCACTTTGCCCATAATACGGGGTCAACCGCGTGGGAACCTTATATGTCGGTGCCTACTTTAGTTTCGTGATATACGCATAGAAGGCTCCCATCGGGACACCTTTGGCATCCGTAAACTTGCCCCATAATTCATCGCGGCCGGGCTTGAGCTTCAGCTTGAAGGTCACGCTCTTATCCCCGGGTTTTACGGGTAAGGTCAACTCCTGCCCGCCGAGTTTCAGGTGTGCCTTCACGGCGGCAAAAGCTTTACCGGGCACGGCACGGAAGGGCGTTACACCCGGTACGTCTGCACCTGCCTTCATGGAGGCACCAATTGAGGCATCAGCTTCCTTGGGCCAGCGGCGCAGCTCCACCGTGTATTCACCTGCCCGTTTCACATCAACCGCCCAGAAGCCGGTGTTGCTTGGCTTTTTCTCCGCGTTGCGGATATGGCGCTGGTTCCACGGGGTGCTGCCATCGGCAATCCAGTCATGGCAGGTCAGGGTGACGGGATTTGCCAGTGGTGCATCCGCCCCCAGGTAAATGGCGGTGGGCTTGCCGAAAGTGGGCACAATCTCCTCCCACCACGCATCATAAAACCTGGTGAGGCGCTTGACCACTGCCTGGTTGGCGGCGGCAATGTTCTTCTTCTGGCCCGGGTCGGCGTTGATATCGTAGAGCTCTTTTCCATTCACCAGGCGCCACTGGTCGGTCATCACTGAGCTCTTGCGCCACTTGATAGGGTCACGCACGCGCTGGCTGTCAGTGACCAGGATCCGGTCCGGCCAGTTCTTGGCTTTGCCCTCGATAAGCGGACGAATGTTCACCCCATCAAACTTTACTCCCTTGGGCGAAGGCACCTGGCAGTAATTAATCAAGGTGGGGACGATATCCACATAGGAGGTGATGGTGTCCACATCCTTACCCTTGTTCAGTCCGCCCTTGGGCCAGTGGATAAAGAATGGCACCCGGTGTCCGCCGTCATACTCGCTGCCCTTGCGACCGCGCATGCCGTTATTGTGGATGTTGGCTCCACTGGAAGTGCCGTTGTCGGTGGTAAAGATAAAGATGGTGTTCTCGGCCAGGCCTTCTTTCTGGAGGAAGGCGCGCATTCTGCCGACATTGTCATCGATATTAGCGATCATGCCGAGGAAGTTGGCGACATTAACGCCCTGCTTGGCATAGGGCTTGGCAAATTTCTCCGGGGCATGCATCGGGCCATGCGGCGCATTGGTGCACAGGTATACAAAGAAGGGCTTGTCGCTGTCCTTCACCTTGGTGATGAAACGCTTGGCATAGTCAAAGAACACGTCGGTGCAAAAGCCCTTGGCCGGCACGGCCTTGCCGTTATGGAAGTAGGCACCGTCAAAATAGGCGTTGTCCCAGAAGTCCGGTGTCTGGCCCACGCCCCCGCCACCGTGGCGCAATACCTCCTGAAAACCGCGGTCCTCCGGGCGATAGGGATAGTTGTCACCCAGGTGCCACTTGCCGAACATGCCGGTGTGGTAGCCACCATTGCCCAGGATCGTGCCGATGGTTACCTCGTTGGCACGCAGCATGGAGCGGCCCATGATGGTGTGCCAGACACCGGTACGGTTGGTCCAGTGCCCGGTGATCAGTGCGGCGCGTGTCGGCGAGCAGGTTGGTGCCACGTGGTAATCGGTCAATCGCACGCTCTCGGAATGCAGCTTGTCGAGATGCGGTGTCTTGAGCACCGGGTTGCCGTGGCAGGAGAGGTCGCCGTATCCCTGGTCATCGGTGATCACCAGGACGACGTTGGGTTTTTTTGCCGCCTGGGCGGCAAGTCCGCCAATGGCAAGGCAGAATCCGAGGAGAATAAGAAACAGGGAGTATCGTGATTTCATGGCTGGATTGAATCAATAACGTTTTAAAGGGACGCGGAGTTTAACCGATTTCCCCGGGGTAAGGAGATTTTTTTTACTTCGGGTTTGCCGGCAGGCCTGCTTTTTAGCCAATATCTGCTTTTGCAGTGGGGAATAATGCCGCAATTGGCCAACGCAGTTGATAAAAAGCAGGTGATCCCGTAATTTTTTACCCGTAATGACCATGCAAAATGAGCGGACCATCTCCGTGGGACTTGGCGAGTGGGGGTTTCGCAACCTTCCGATGCGGCAGCATTTTGAAATTGCCGCCAAATTTAACTGCCAGTGGCTGGAATTTGGTATTGGCGGCGATCAGGCCGGGCGCCTGCCCGAGTTTCCCGATCCCGGCCAGATTGCCGAGTATCGTGCGCTCAATGAGGAGTTTGGCATCCAGACACCGTTTTGCTGCATCGAAAATGACTTTACCCTTGCCGATGCGGGTGCTCATGCGGAAATGATCGAGAAGTGCAGCAGGCAACTCGTCGCGGCTGCCGAGTGTGGTGCCACCCATGTCCGGCTCTTTGCCGGGTTTACCCCGGCAGCGGAGGTTACCCCCGAAATCTGGAGTCGCATGATCAGTGCCTTTGAGGCCATGGAGGGGCAGTGCGCCGGGCTGGGGTTGACCATTGCCATTGAGACCCATGGTGGCATTCGCTTTAATGATGACGGCTCAGCAACGCATATCAACTCAGTGACCACCGATCCTGATTGCCTGCGCCGCCTGATTGCGGAATTACCTCCCAGGGTGGGTTTTAATTTTGATCCGGGCAACATCAAGGCGGTTCGGCCGGATGACCCGGACTGCTGCCTGTCGATCATTAACGAGCGCATCAACTATTGCCACATGAAGGACTGGAGTCGCCAGGGAGAGGGCTGGGTGGCCGTGGCCATAGGGGATGATGACCTGGATTATGCGCCCTTCTTTGAGCGCATGAGCTTTTCGGGCGTCTACCTGATAGAATACGAGCCTCTGCATGATTGCGAGGAGGGTATCCGGCGAAGCCTGGATTACCTTGAGCGAATTGCGGCGAGGCAGGATAACCTGAGCTTTCAACGATGAGCCGTAAAAGGTATAAGCGGGCATGCCCGGGCATCGCATTGCTTTTTGCACTCGGCCTGAATTGCGTCCACGCGGAGGACAAGTTCGAGATTACCGCTGAGGACCGTGCTTACTGGGCATTCCAGGACCTTCAGCAGCCAAACCCTGCAGGCATTGATGCCATTATCGATGCCAAACTCTCTGAAAAGGGACTGGTTGCCAATCCCCCGGCCAGTCGTGAGCAGTTGATCCGGCGTGCTTATTTTGATCTCCTTGGCCTTGCGCCAACCTATAGTCAAATCCGTGAATTCGCGGCGGATAAGGCTCCCGTTGCCGAAGCCTTTGCCAGGCTTATTGACCGGCTTTTGGCATTGCCCGAGTACGGGGAGCGCTGGGGGCGGCATTGGCTGGACGTGGTGCGCTATGCGCAAACCAACGGTTATGAGCGCGATGATGAAAAACCCAACGCCTGGCGTTACCGCGACTATGTCATTGCAGCATTTAATTCCGACAAGCCATATGATCGCTTTATCCTTGAGCAGCTCGCCGGGGATGAGCTGACCGATGGCGGGGATGAAGGCCTGATCGCCACGGGCTTCTACCGGCTTGGTGTCTTTGATGATGAGCCGGATGACAAAAGGGCGGCGGAGTTTGACGGGCTCGATGACATGTTGCGTACAACCAGTGAGACTTTCCTGGGCCTGACCGTAGGGTGCGCCCGGTGTCATGACCATATGTTCGACCCTATTTCGCAGGTTGATTATTATGAGCTCGCCTCCTTTTTCCGCAATGTCCGGCAATACCAGAAGCCACAAAGGGGCAAGGAGGGTGCCGTGTTGCGAAAGGTGAAGGCCGGAATGGCCCTTAGTGTGACGGAAAAGGGTCCCAAGGCAGATGACACGCACCTGCTTATCCGTGGCGATGCCGGGCGCCCGGCGCAGAAGGTGACGCCCAGGCTGCCCGGTATTTTCGGTCATCTGCAACCGGATATTGTTCCCACAACGGTCAGCACCGGTCGCCGTCTGGCACTTGCAAAATGGATTGCCGACCCGGCCAATCCGCTAACGGCACGCGTCATGGCCAACCGTATCTGGCAGTATCATTTCGGGCGCGGTATTGTGGCCACGCCGAATGATTTCGGCAAGGCCGGGCACCCTGTTTCCAATGCCGTGCTTCTCGATTTCCTTGCCCAGGAGTTTATCAGGGGAGGATGGTCGATAAAGCACATGCACCGGGTGGTCATGAATACCCGTGCCTACCGGCGTTCCTCCTCCCCGCATGCTGCTAACGGGAAGATCGACCCGGACAACATCCACCACTGGAGGGGAAATTTAAGGAGGCTTGAGGCCGAGACCCTGCGGGACCGCATCCTGCAGGCCAGTGGAGCGCTCAATAAAAAGCGTGGCGGGTCCAGCTTTTTCCCGGTCCTCAACGGGGAGGTTGTTGCCGGTGCATCGAAGCCGGGCAGGGGCTGGGGATGGTCCAGGGCTGAAGAGCGCAACCGGCGCAGCATCTACGCCTTCGTGAAGCGCACCATGGTGTATCCGTTTTTCGAGATCTTTGACTACAGCAACACCGAGGGCTCCCTGGGAAGCCGCCCGGAAACCACGGTTGCACCCCAGGCGCTGTTGCTGCTTAACAGCGAGCTTGTCTCGGATAATGCCTCATTGATTGCCCGGCGAGCGCTGGAGAAAAAGGATCCGGTTGGCGAGGCTTTCCGTCTGGTCCTTGGCCGTGACCCCGTAAGCCGTGAGCGCGTCACGGCGGAGACATTCCTTGCTGAGGCCAGGCAGAAACACGCGGTCACTGCCGGGCAGATCCGGTTTCGCCCGGACTTTCCGCCCAGTTTGTTCAAGGATTACCATGCTTTACTGCCCGCGGAGCGCTTCCTGCAGGGACCCGGGGCGGGGTGGGAATTCTTCAAGGGCAAATGGACCGGTGGTTACGAGGGAATTATCAATGCAGAAGTTGACTGGCCGCCCTTTGCCCTGCTGCAAATCGCCACACCCGGTTTTCGGTTTTCCGGGAAAGTGCGGCTGGAGAAGAATACAGCCCGTGCCATGATCCTGCTGCAGGCACGCCCACGGGGACAGGAGTTTGATGGTTATGCCCTGCTCCTTGATGCCGATGCCGGGAGGGTTGCCGTGCGCCACTATTCCGGGGGCAAATTTGAGACACTTTCTGAGCGGCAGGCCGCAATACCCCGGTTGCAGCCTCTTGCCTTCAGCGTGGAGTTTATTAACGGGCAAATTCGTGTTGTGGTTGATGATCTGGAAATGCTTGTCGGGGATTCCAAACCTTTGGATATGGGCGATGGTCGATTTGGCGTCAGTGCATGGGGCGGTCCGGTAATTTTTGATGAGGTTGCCATCGAGGATGGCAATGGCCGTTATCCACTCATTGATATTGATTACCGGTTGTCCCGGGTTTCACCGCCTTCGGGCGCATCGGTACACCTTCCCGGGGGCTGGAGTGCGTTTGGCGGCAAGTGGACCGTGCGGGATAATGTGATTGGCGTGACCAAGGAGAAGGGGCCGAAGCTTTTGTGGGATGCTGCCGGAAAGTTGGCAGGGGAAGTTTCATTTACCGCCGGTTTGCGCGTGACGGACGGTGACATTGCCGGCCTGATCATGAATGTCACCGATCCCAAGGTGGGGGCGGACAACTGGAACGGCTACGAGGTAAGCCTCTACCTCCATGAGCAGAAGCTTGTCCTTGGTTCCCACGAGAATAACTTTATAACACTTGCTTCCGTTCCGGCCCCGGTGACCCGCGGCAAATGGCATCAAATCAGGACTCAGGTGGCAGGTGACCGGGTAAAGGTTTACCTTGATGGGCGCGATAAACCCTATATTGACTTTATTGTGAAAAAGCCGCTGCCGCCCGGACTTGCCGGTCTGCGCACCTGGGGGGCAGAGGTGGAATACCGCAATATAAAGATTGAGTCAGGCGGCAAGACTCTCATTTTCACCCAGGCGGAGACTCCTGCCGCTGATGCTGCAGAGCCAGGCGGGATAGTGCTTGCACCGGATCCTGACCGCCACGGGCGCCGGGCCCTTGCTCAATTCTGTTCCCTGCTTTTAAACCTTAATGAGTTCCTGTATGTGGATTAAGCGGTTCACCAGCCCCCTATAGAAAAAACACCATGAGTTCCATTATCCGAGATCTTGAAAAGCAGGGACGCCGTGATTTCCTGCGCAGCTTCGGTACTTCGATGGCGGGAATTTCCCTCTCCGGTATTTTTCCTGGTGAGCGTGTTTTCGGTGCAGCGCCGGCCTCGGCACTGGTCAATCCACTGGCTGTGCGCCCAGCCCATTTCCCGACAAAGGCAAAGGCCTGCATTTATCTATACATGTATGGCGGCCCTTCGCAGATGGACTTGTTCGACTACAAGCCGGAGTTGCAGAAAAACGACGGCAAGGAGGTGGACATGGAGATCCGGCGGCGTGAGATCAGGAAGTCCAAGCTGCTTGGCACCCGGCGCGTTTTCAAGCAACATGGTGAATCCGGCCTCTGGTGTTCTGATGCCCTGCCGAATATCGCCGCCCACATGGACAAGCTGGCGGTGATCAAGTCCCTGTATATGGATTCCTTTGCCCACGGCTCGGCAAACCTCCAGATGAACTGTGGTCGCATCCTGCAGGGGCATCCTTCACTTGGTGCATGGGTTGCCCACGCGCTCGGGTCTTCCAACCCGAACCTGCCCGGGTTTGTGGTTATGCTTGACCCGCGTGGCGGCCCGATTCCAGGAGCGGCCAACTGGGCGAGCGGATACATGCCGGCAGCCTTCCAGGGAACCGTTCTGAGGTCCACCGGTAATCCTATCCTGAACCTCTCACCCCGCGGCCAGGTTACCCATGAGATGCAGGGGGACAAAATCCGGACAATCAACGCATTCAACCGGGCGCACCTTGCAGCTCGCCAGTCCTATTCCGAGCTCAGTGCCCGTATTGCAAGCTATGACCTTGCCTACCAGCTGCATACTTCGGCACCGGAGGCTCTGGATATTTCCGCTGAATCGCTGAAAACCAGGCAGCTTTACGGTCTGGACCTGCTCAAGGGTGACCATGCGCTTTCCATTCCGCCAGCCCATTTTGGCAGGCAGTGTCTGATTGCCCGCCGGCTTGTTGAGCGAGGTGTGCGCTTTGTCCAGCTATACTCCGGGGGTGGTCACCAGCAACAGAACTGGGATGCCCATAACGGTGTCGAGGAAAACCTGAAAATCCATTGCCCGGAAATTGACCGGCCCATAGCAGGGCTGCTTGCCGACCTTGAACAGCGTGGCATGCTCGAGGAGACACTCGTGGTCTGGGGTGGTGAATTCGGGCGGCAACCCGTCTGGCAGGGTAAAAACGGCGGAAGGGATCACAACCCGAAAGGATTTACCTACTGGCTTGCCGGCGGTGGCGTCAAGCCCGGGACGAGTTACGGGGAAACCGATCCCCTGGGTCATGAAGCTGCGGTCAACAGGCACCACGTCAGGGACCTGCACGCAACCATCCTCCACCTCATGGGGCTGGACCATGAACGGGTCACCTATCCCTATGGCGGATTGGACCAGAAACTGACCGGGGTGGTTCCCGCCGAGGTGATCAAGGGCCTGCTGGCCTAGGGCGCAGGCGGCAATTATTTTTTGCCAAACAGGATACAGATCGGTGAGGGGACCTTGATCAGGCCCCTTGTCTGGTAGGCAAGTTCACCGGTTTCCTGGTCGATTTTAAATACCGATACGGTGTCGGAATGAGCCCCTGCCGCCAAAATCCAGCGCGCACTTGGGTCAATGTTGATATTGCGCGGCCATGCCCCGCGGATCGGCTCCACTTCCGTGACGCTTAGGGCACCGGTGTCAGGATTTGCTCGATAACAGGTAATGCTGTCATTACCGCGGTTTGATGACCAGACAAACTTGCCGTTGGGATGGATCAGGATTTCCGCAGCAGAATTGAAGGTTTCCCTGGCCTTGGTTTCCTCACTGAGGGCCGGCGTGGTTGTCAGCCGCTTGGCACGGCCCTTCTCGGCGTTGTAGGCAAAGGTGGTTACCGAAAGGGATAACTCGTTGAGCAGGTAGATGAACTTCCCATCGGCTGAAAAACGCATATGGCGCGGGCCGCCACCCGGGACGCTGGCAGCCATGCCATGTCTGGCAATGGCGGCATTTTCCACCTTATAGATATGAATCTTGTCCGTGCCAAGGTCCGGAGTGAAGGCAAATTGCCCGTCCGGGGAAAATCCACACCAGTGAGGGTGAGGGGAATCCTGGCGGTTGCCGACAACCTTGGAACCGCCCTTGTGCTCCATGACGACGGATTCACCGAGATTGCCGTCCGGGTCAATGGGCAGGAGAGCGGTTGAACCACCACCATACTGGGCTGTCAGCAGAAATTTGCCGGAGGGATGAACAGCAATATGTGTGCCCCCACCGTCGCGAATCAGAGAGGAAGTAAACTGTTGTAGGGAACCGTCTTCCTTGACATGGAACCCGGCAACACCCGGGCCGTTTTCAACCTGTGCCACGGCATAGATTTTCTTGCCGTCAGGGTGCCAGCTCAAAAACCCGGGTCCCTTGATTTCTGCTGCTAGTACTGCGGGTTTCAACTTGCCGGTTTCAGGATCAAATTCTGCCCGGTAGATGCCCTTGGACCCCCTGCCGCCTGTTCCGAAATAGACGTCAATGGCCAGAGTTGCCGGCATCATGCAGAGGATGCTTAGGAAAGTGCAAAAGGTAAACTTGGTGGTCATGTGGCTGGTTGGTTCTATTGGGTAAAAAGGGCGGGAGCAAAAGTGGGCATGCAGAATGAACTTACGGCAGCAGTGGCTTTACTTTTTCTGCAAGCGCAGAAAGGTCAAGGCTGGAACCCTTTTCAGGGAACTTGTTTGGTAAAAGATACCAGTTTTCGGTGAATGATGCCTCCTGGCCTGGTTGCAGGACTTCCATCGGGCCGATGGGTTCAAGCTCACAGGCCGGCACCCATTCGGACCGGGGATACCAGATGGAGAGAGTCAGGCCTGCAATTTCCCCGTAGAGACGCTGCGGAAAGGTCTTGTAGGTTTTAATGAAGGCGAGGTCATTGGGCATCTGGTAGGCAAACCATCCCGCGTAGGAATCAAATCCCAGCTTCGGTTCCTTTGGGGGCGCCAGTATCTCGAGGAAATTGCCGCGTTTTCGAATGTTTGGATCCTCTGGCAAAATCAGCATTTCATCACGACCGCGCATCATGATATATCCTTTTGGAAAGCGCTGGTATTGCGGAGACAGGGGCACGATGCCGATGCCGCCGTGAATGGCGAACATCCGCCCCCAATGGCACCAGCGCCGGGTTTGCCCGGAGGTGTTCACCATGGTTTGCGTGCATGCCAGGTGTGAGGAGTTTTCAGCGAGGACAAAGTCGCGCACCAGCCGGATGCCTGCATCGGCAGCCGGTTTACTGGTCAGCCGTGCACTGCGTGCCCCGGTGATCTTCGCACTCCATTCGCCGGACCAAAGCTCAGTTCTCTTTGGGATCAGGTATTCCGGGCCAATGTCAAAACGCCCGGCTGACGAGGGTTTTCTGCCGTTTTTCGGGCTCCATTCTTTCTCGGCGGGATTCAGGTAAAGGGACTCCTTGCCGTTCTGTTTGTAACTGAGCACCCTTCCGCCCACATGATGACCAAGTACGGCCACCGTGCCGGCCTTATTACTCAGCTCAATACATCCCGGGTAATTGAGAAACTTCAGGTGGCGCGCGCCTTCACCTGCGCAAAGATCATGAAAGTTGGTGGTGAAAAGCAGGCAGGGGAGAGCCGTGAACCAGGAGAGCAGCTTAAAGGTTCGCATCATGATGCAAAGAGGAATGAGTCCGAGGGTATTAACTGAGAACTAATTGAAAAGGTTGAGCTGGGGGGACGGGCTTTCCGGCAGCGAGTTTTCCTTTTCTTCAGATTTTGTCTTTTTATTCCGTTTTAAGCTAGCACCAGATTTTTGTTTCTCACCGGGTCGAGAGGAGTTTTCCTCAAGGTGCTTGAGGATATCCTTGGCGCGGGAAATGATTCCATCCGGCAAACCGGCAAGGCGGGCAACCTGGATGCCATAGCTGCGGTCGGCACTACCCTCGACAATTTTCCTCAGGAAGATGATCTGGTCATTGCGCTCACGCACGGCGATATTGGCGTTACCGATGCCATTACGACTTTCCGACAACGCCGTTAATTCATGGTAATGGGTGGCAAATAGAGTTCGGCACTTTATCGCGTCATGCAGGTGCTCGGCGACAGACCAGGCAATGCTCAGCCCATCGAAAGTGGCCGTGCCGCGACCGATTTCATCAAGGATCACCAGTGAGCGTTCGCTTGCATTGTTGAGGATCAGGGCGGTCTCGTTCATCTCAACCATGAACGTGGACTGCCCACGGGCAAGGTCATCACTGGCACCGACACGGGTGAAGATCCGGTCAACCAGGCCAATTTGGGCTTTCTCGGCGGGAACAAAGCTGCCGGTCTGAGCCATCAGTGTTATCAGTGCAACCTGACGGATATAGGTCGACTTGCCTGCCATGTTGGGGCCGGTGAGGATCGTGAGGCGCTGTCCGTTGCCATCGAGAGTGGCATCGTTGGGCACGAATTTCTCCTCGGTGACGAGTTGATCAAGAACAGGGTGCCGGCCGGCAACAATGTGCAGGCGGTTGCTTTCTTCAAGTTCTGGGCGGCAGTAGCCAAACAGGCGGGCGGTTTCCGCAAGGCCCAGAATCACGTCTATCTCGGCAAGGGCATCCGCCGTGTCCTGAAGTTCTTCAAGGTGTTCAAGGGCGCTTTCGCGCAGGTTCAAGAATTCCTCATATTCGAGCTGCTTGGCACGCTCATCAGCCCCAAGGATCTTGTTTTCCATTTCCTTCAGTTCTGGCGTGATAAAACGCTCGGCGTTGACAGTGGTTTGCTTGCGGTTGTAATCCTCGGGAACGTTGGCAAGGTTCGCCTTTGTGACTTCAATGAAGTAACCGAAGACGTTGTTATATTTCACCTTGAGCGACTTGATCCCGGTACGCTCGGCTTCACTTTTTTGTAGCTCGGCAATCCATTGCTTGCCTTCGGTGGAAGCAGATCGCAGTTCGTCGAGTTGCTTGCTGTAGCCGTCGCGAAAAAGCCCGCCTTCCCGAATGGTGGCCGGTGGCTCATCAGCAATGGCAAGCTCAAGAAGGTCCACCAGTTCACGAAAATCACGCAGACGGGGATTGAGTTGATCGCCAAGGGGGCCGGCCGTGAGTGCAATCAGGTGATCCCTGATGTCTGGCACAGCAAGAAGCGACTTTGCAAGGGATTGCAGGTCGCGTGCATTGCCTGCGTTGCCGCTTAATCGGCTTATGGTACGCTCAATATCCCTGACCTCAGAGAGAGCTTCCCGCATCTTGGCAAGCTGGAAGGGCTCATCAATAAGGGCTCCAATAAATTCCTGCCGGCCAAGCAGAACCTTCATATCACGCAGCGGGTGCAGGATCCATTCCCTCAGCTTTCGCCCTCCCATAGGTGTTTGTGTGCGATCCATGACCCCGAGCAGAGTATGCTTTCGCCCGGCACGGTGCTCGACAAGGTCAAGGTTGCGTGCACTGGAGGCATCAATGAGGACATGTGCGTCAGGGCGGTATACGGAGAGTGAGCGGACATGGGAAAGATCCCTGCGCAGAGTGGTCTTGACGTAGTGGGAGATAGCACCGGCGGCGGATATGGCGGCGGGCATTTCAGCACAACCAAAGCCATCCAGTGACTGCGTTTTAAAGTGTCCGCACAGCAGGCTTTTGGCGGCATCTTCAAGGAAGGCGTAACCATCATAGGTTGAGCCATTGACGGAAGCTGTGTCGAATTGCTCTTCCTGCTCTTCGCTATAGATCAATTCCGATGGGGCAAGTCGGTTCAGTTCATCCTCAAGTTCATCGCGGCTTGAAAACTCGGCGATCTTGAATTCCCCCGTGGTGAGCTCAAGCACCGCAAGCCCGTAGCGCCCATTGCCGTGATAAATGCCTGCAAGGTAGTTACTGATGTCATCCTCAAGCAGGTTGATGTCGTTGACGGTTCCGGCACTGATGATTTGAGTGACTTCACGCTCAACGATTTTCCCCGGTTTGACCTCACCGACCTGGTCGGCAATGGCCACGCGTTTTCCTGCCTTGATGAGCTTGCCGATATAGGTTTGGGCTGAGTGATGTGGCATGCCGCACATCGACATACCATTGCGCTTTGTCAGGGCCACACCGAGCAGCCCGGCAGCTGCCTTGGCATCATCCATGAACAGCTCATAGAAGTCACCCAGCCTGAAGAAGAGCAGCACATCCTCAGGCAGCCCATTCCGGATCGCGGTATACTGCTTGAGCATTGGTGTCATGGTGTAACGACCATTCCGAAAGGAACCTTAAAGGTCAAGGTTCAAAAAAGGATTTACCGCGATCGCGATGCCGGGCAATCCCAGAGGGAGTATTCCGGCAGGTGCAGGATTGGCGGATCACCCACCCGCAGCAAACCGGCCCTTTCTTTACAGGCTGTTCTCACTTTTGGCCCATGCCCTGAAAGTTCTCCAATGCGCGTTGTTTTTCTTTGAATTTTTATACAGGGCGTAACCGGCTACTGGCGTTGCGAGCGGTATTATCCAGCCCCCGGGATCTTCCTCCAACCACCCTGCTAAAAGGGCATAAGTGCACATAAAAAGCAGAAATCCGAAGAACAGGAGAGAGACAATATTAATGGCCAGAGGGCAGGTCGGCTTCCAGGTATCTCCCCCACATTCCTCGCAGGTATAGAAGGCGGCTGTTTTGTCACCTCCGGTTTTCGGGTCACGACCGATGACTTTCAGGTGATAATCCGTATGCCGTTTGCAAGTTGGGCACCAGGGCAGCTTTGGATTTGGTGTCCTCTGCCGGATATAGGAAGGATCCTCCTTGTCATCCGTTTTTTTAATGGGAGAGGCATATGCCATAAAGCAGCATCCTTATGCCCGCACTTCAGCTTTGCGCAGCACGGTGGGTTTCCCGTCATCGCCGTTCCGGCAAATGAATCCGGGTTTCAGGGTGGTGCTCACCTGGTCCTTGCCGGGGCCGCCGTTGACAATCTCGATTCTGTCGCGGTTGGCGTCATCGATCTTGCTGCCGCTGGAATAGCTAAAGGGCTCAACGCCGTGCTCAGCCAGGGCATCAAGGAGGGCAGTGCGCATCTGGTCAAACTGCTTTTCAACCTCATTGTCACTGCTGATTGAGTCGGCCCGGATGATCAGCTCATCGATCATGTCAATACGGCTGATGATCGTGCGGCTGAACATATGTATTGTTCCCCATTCAAGGTCCGGGGCACGACGCAATGTTTTCTTCTTTTCCCGCAGCTTCTTGATTTCGGCAGCAAGCTCGGTTTCCTCAATACGTGCTTCGCCGAGCCGGTCCTCGACACCCTTGAGCTTTGTCTGGGTAGACTGCAGTTCGCCTGCCTGCTTCTCAAGTCGGGCTGTTTCATTGCGCACAGTCTGGTATTTCTGCGCCTTTACCTCGAGGTCATTGGTTTCATTGCGCAGGCGGGTGGAGGTTTGCTTAAGCCTGGCAACTTCCTCCTGCACCTTTGCGGACTGGCTTTGCTTGTCCTTTAATTCTCCGGATACAGAGGCGATCTCCGCGCGCAATTGTTCAAGGCGCCTGGTCTCTCCGGCTATACCCTGGATGTCAGACTGCAGCACGTGCAGTTTTTCCTCCGTCTCGGCCAGTTCCCTGCTTTCACCCTGATGGCGCAGTGCGGCTTCGCCGAATTGCTCGTTGAGTGCCGCCAGCTTGGACTCGGCATGGGCAATTTCGGCCTGTCGCTGCTCCAGCACCTTGCACTCCTCATTGAGTTCATTGACTTTCAGGCTCAGCCTGTCGTGTTCCCTGCCTTTTTCCTCGAGATCCTGCAGCTTTTCCTCAAGGTCGCCGATTAATTGCTGAAGCGTGTCGAGAGTTCCCTTTGTTTTCAGCAGTTTACTTTCAAGGGAGGCATGGTCGGACTGCAGGCCTGCCTTGGTTTTCTCGGCAGCCTGAATTTCTGAATTTCTTGCCTGGATGGCCTTTTCTGCCTCGGCGAGTTGCTGCTGACGCTTTTCCAGGCCTGCAGTTTGGGCGTCGAGTTCCCTGATTGTTTCCTGGAGGGCGGCCTTTTTCCGTTCTTCCCCGGCAAGGGCATCCTCAAGGCTTGCCTGTTCAGCGAGCAGACCTGCCAGGTTTTTTTCAGTGCCGGCATTTTTCTCCTTGAGCTTTACTGAGGTTGATTTGGCCTCACCGATTTCCTTGTTGAGAGCGGCAAGTGCCTTTTGGGCATCCTTGGAGTCCGAGTTAATTTGATCAAGATTCTGCTTTGCCTGAGCTTCCTGGCGGTTGCCCGCGGTGATTTCCTTCCTGATTGCGGAAAGTTCCTGCTTGAGTGCGGCCAGCTGCTCCTTGGCCTTCGCCTTGGTATCCTTTCCGGCGTCGAGTTCGCCGTTGAGCTTCTCAAGTTTCCTGCCGGCATCGGCGAGCTGTTTTTCCGCCGCGCTGTTCTCGGCATCAAGCTTCTCGGCATCCGCGTTGCCCTGCTCGATCTGTTTGTGGAGAGCGGAGAGTTTCTTGCCTGCATCCTTCTCTGCGGCGGCGCGTTGCTTTTCCGCGGCTTTTTCTGAAGCGGCAAGCTTCTCCAGTCGCACCTTTGCCTGAGCTTCCTGGCGGTTGCCCGCGGTGATTTCCTTCCTGATTGCGGAAAGTTCCTGCTTGAGTGCGGCCAGCTGCTCCTTGGCCTTCGCCTTGGTATCCTTTCCGGCGTCGAGTTCGCCATTGAGCTTCTCAAGTTTCCTGCCGGCATCGGCGAGCTGTTTTTCCGCCGCGCTGTTCTCGGCATCAAGCTTCTCGGCATCTGCGCTGCCCTGCTTAATTTGTCCCTTCAGATCACTAAGCACCCCAGAGGCTTCCTTGGCTTCGATGCCAAGTTTTTCCAGACGTGTCTTGGTGCGCTTTTCTTTCCTTTCTTCTGCAACGATTAATTGCTGGAGTTCTTCAAGTTGCTCAGCAGCCTCGGAGTGCTGCTTTCTTGTTGCGTTGAGCTCTTTTCTGGCTTCAGCCTGGGCGGTTTTGCCGGCATCGAGCTCACTGCTGAGCTTCTCAAGTTTCCTGCCGGCATCAGCAAGTTTCTTTTCTTCTGATAAATTATGGGAACCGAGCTTCTCCGCAGTGGCACTATCCTGCTTAATCTGCGCCTTCAGATCACTAAGCACCCCGGAGGCTTCCTTGGATTCAATGGCGAGCTTTTCCAGGCGTGCCTTGGCGCGCTTTTCCTTCCTGGCTTCTACAACGATTAATTGCTTGAGCTCTTCAAGTTGGCTGGCAGCCTCGGTGTTCTCTCGCCTTGTCCCAGTGAGCTCTTTTCTTACTTCAGTCCTGGCATCCTTGGCTGCAGCGAGGTCATCGTTGAGTTTTTCGAGTTTCTTGTTACCGGCATTGTTTTCCCGGATGAGGTATTCCTGCTCTGCCTTAAGAGAGGTTAATTTCTCTTCTGCCGATTTGCGTTTTTGTGTGACCTTGCGCGTTTCCGCCTTCAACAACTTGGCAGTGTCCGTGAGTTGTGCATTTTCATCCTGAAGGCGAAGGTTGTTCTTTTTCAGCTTGGCTACTGCCTGCTCTGTCTTGGCTTTGTCATTTTGCAGAGCATTGCTTTCCGCCATCAGGGCATCAAGGGATTTCGTCAGTTGCAGAAGGTCACCCTTAAGGGATTTTTTTGTCTCCTGGGACCGCTCCACGGTTGCCTTGAGCGCCACTTGTTTTTTTGTTGCTGACTTTGTTTTTTCTTTCGCAGCTGCCAGCTTTCGCTCCATTTTCTCAAGGGCTGCCTTGGTGGCATCCAGGCCGACGAGTCGATCTTTGCGCTTTTGAATCTTTGCCTGCAGGGCTTCCATGTCCTGCTTTAGCCATTTGTGCTCTTTTTTCAGCTTCTTGAGCCTGTTTTCAGATGCAGCCTCCTTGCTTTTTTTCTCTGGCTTGCGGGTTTTCCCCTGCTCCTTCTTTGGTTTGTCCAGGCGCGGCACATTGATGTTCAACCTGGTTTGTTCTGCACCTTTGTTTTTCTTTGGTGGTGCCGCTTCTTTTTTGGCCACAGGCGATTTTGCCTTCTTGATCTTGTGGGGAGTGGCAGATGCCCCTGCAGCGGTTTTTTTTGGCGCATTGGCCCCTTGTCCTTCGGGCATGGACTTGACCAGTAATCTTCCCGGCGTAGGCATTGCCGACCTGGACGAGGTCGCCAGCTTCTTCTTGTCAGCGTTTGCCAGGCGCTTTGGGTTGCCTTTTTCGCTGGCAGGGTGAATGACCAACTCAGCTGCCACTTGGCCAAAATGGATGGTGTCGCCGTTTTTCAGGTGCCGGCGCATGACCTTCTTGCCGTTGACCATCGTGCCATCCGGAGAATCCAGATCAACAATTTCATAGCCCTTTGAGGACGGGTTGAAGTGGATTTCGGCGTGGAAGGAAGCAATGGCCGCGTTGTCGATGACGATTGCATTTTCCGGATGCCTTCCGAGCGTGGTTACCTTGTCGTGGAGCCCGAAGGGCAATATCTGCTTCTCGGAAATCTTGAATCTTAGCTCGGCGTTGCTCATCGATTAGAATAGTTGGAATCGTAAATGGATCGGCCGTGATTCACTGAGCATGTCCCGGTCGCGGAGTTTTGACGGGGAGGATTGCAACGGGCAGAGGCGTTTTTTCAGGTCAAGAAGGGATATGCAGTAACGGCTGAAGGGGAGGTTGCCCGGTCGCCAGATTTTCCCACCTGATCACACAAGCAACTTATAGAAATTATAACACGCAGATGAGTATTCGCAAGGAGCGATTTATCAGCAATGGGACTGCTTTCAGATATGCGTTTTAATCATGAGATATTGATAATCAATGATTCTTGTGGGCTTAACAGGTGCCTCTGCTACGGCATAAGGGGTTGGGCTTCTCAACCGTATTGAAAGCGGCCCACGCTATTTTGTTGACGAAAAAAACCCCGGCTGCCATGGCAGCCGGGGTCCTTAGGGGGATTGATCACTCTTCTCGCCCAGCCGAAAGCAGAAGGCGAGCAGCGGGGTTATAGGGAATCCGCGTTATCGGCAAGGTAGGAGGCCACTCCCTCCTCAGTAGGCTGCATGTCAGGCTTCGATGGGTTCCAGCCGGCAGGGCAGACGCCGGCACCGGATGCAGCATGAATGGTGGCATCAACCAGGCGGAGGGTTTCGTCCATGTCACGGCCCAGTGGCAGGTTGTTAACCGTTTCGCTTTGCACGATACCCTCCGGGTCGATAATGAATGTGCCGCGCAGGGCAAAGGTAGTGTCCTCGTGAAGAAGATCGAAGCTCTTGGTGATGGCACGGTCTTCATCACAGAGCAGGGGATAGCCGATACTGCCGATGCCCCCTTTTTCAACGGCGGTATCCCGCCATGCAGCGTGCGATTGTGCGTCGTCAATGGAAATACCCAGAACCTGGGTATCTCGCTTTTCGAACTCGCCAAGGCGATGGTCGAAAGCGATGAGTTCGCTTGGTCAGACGAATGTGAAGTCTTTAGGATAAAAGAAAAGCACAACATGCTTTCCCTTGTAGTCAGAAAGGCTGATTTCCTGGATGGTCCCATCACCCATCACTGCGGTGGTGGTAAAATCCGGGGCCGGTTTATTTACGAGGACAGACATTATTTTTGTTGTTTGTTAAGATAATAGACGTCCCACGGTTTAAAAGACAACGGGATCAAATCCAAGTTTTTTTTATGCTTCCCGTAAAGGGTGACTTTTACCCTGCGGGCCAAATACCAGCCCGGACGGGTCAGGCTACCGGACTGCTGAGCCAGAACGTGGTGATGTTGTCGGCACTGTGCACACCTAGCTTCATGTTCATTTGCGTGGCGATCACTGCGGCGGTCGTCAGTCCAATCCCCAGGTGTTGGTTGTCTTTTGAGCTGTAGAATGGCTCCCAGATTTTTGCCATGTTTTCCTCAGGGATCACTGTGCCTGAGTTTCTTACAAGGATATCAACCCGATTTTCGCTGGCTGGGGAGAATTCCCCGGGTTTGTAGATTTCAAAGCTTGCCTGGCCGCCTGCCTCGGCAGCGGCTTCTGCAGCGTTGGCCAGAAGCTCAAGGAAGATATCCTTCAGGCGGCTTGGATCGGCAATGATCGCGGGAATATCGGCCGGGCACTTGATATTGATGCCAATGCCGGCGGCATTGAAGGGCTCCTGCAGGCTGTCCTCAACCATGGGCAAAAACTCCGATATTTTCAGGTCTTGTGTTGAAATCTGGCTGCATCCGGCCGCCGGCAGGATACGCTCTGAAAGCTTTGAGGCATTGATGGAGGCCTCCTTCATGTGGGAAAGATTTTCGGCTGTCGTTTCCTCCAGCCCCTCATCCATCAGGATGAGGCTTGAAAAACCTTGAATCACGGCCAAAAGATTGTTGAGCTTGTGGGTTAAGCCTTTCAGCAGCAACGCATAAAAGTCGGCATTGGAAGAATCCTCCAGAATGAACTGGTCAGCAAAAAGGAATTGGGGCCGCTCCACGGCCTTTATATTTTCCATAATAAACAGGTATTTCTCTAAAATATACGCAATGGTAATTTTAGCTAGCTGAAAATTTAGGAAAATTAGATTTAAATAAGCGTTATCAAACCGCGCACACCGTTTCAACCACGCCGGACATGGTCGGCAGAAGCGATGGATAACAGTGGAGCTTCTTGCGTTGCGTCATCTGTCTGTAGCAGCAATTCGCCTTCCGGCCCAAAATCCTTTACCAATCCGCTCTGGGTCGCGCCGTCCGGCAGTGTCAGGGTCACCCTTTGCCCAAGCAGGTTGCTAAATGGCTTTAGTTCATCAAGGATTGCAGGAAAGTCCTCCCTGCTGCGCAAAACCGTGCGGTGCAGGGCACATATGAGAGAAGCGGCAATCGGTTCACGTTGCAGTCGGGAGGGATGTTCCCCGGCGTGCATTCTCAGCGAGGTGGCCGGGGCATCAAGATTCTCCGGATAGTCTTCCGGCATGCTGTTGACGTTGAGCCCGATCCCAATGACAGCAATTCCGCAATCCGTCGATACAGAGGGCGTAATGCTCTCCACGAGGATGCCGGCAACTTTTGCTTTGGAAAGATAGATATCATTGGGCCATTTGACAGTGACTGGATATTCCGGGCGCAGCGTATGGCAAAGTGCCAGAGCGGCCGCATGGGTCAAACGGGTCCAACGGTCCGGGGAAAGGGGCGGGTGCATGGCGATGGAAACCAACAGGTCCCTTGAACGGGGTGAGATCCACCGCGATCCGCGTCGACCTCGACCGTTGCCCTGCCATTCAGAGAAGAGCACAAGGCCCCTGTCCAGCAGCCCTGGATCGTTTCTTATCAGGGTAATGGCTTCCTCATTGGTAGACTGGCAATGGTCGAGACCGATAATTTTCCAGGGCAGGCCCTCTTGGGCCGCCAGTCTCCCGATCTCGGCATGATCTAAGGAGGAGTGCTCCTTCATGACACGTGAAAGTCCAGGCCAAAGTCTACAGAGCGAAAAGAATGAGTTAGGGCTCCAACCGAGATCAGGTCGATTCCCGTAGCAGCGGTATCAGGCAGGGTTGCAAGGCTGATATTGCCGCTGGCTTCCAGCAGGATATTGCCGCGATCCATGCCGGCTGCCTGCCGCATCTGGTCAAGGTTCATGTTGTCGAGCAGGATCACATCCACGCCGCGGAGTTGCAAAAACTGCTTAACCTGTTCTAGGTGATCCGCCTCGATTTCAATGCGCACATCCGGATGACTTGCCTTGATAGCGTCAATTGTCCGTTGGGTGTCCTCAAGGCTGCCTGCGGCAATCAGGTGATTGTCCTTGACCATGACCATATCATAAAGCCCCATGCGGTGGTTGTGTCCGCCGCCGTTGAGAACCGCCGCTTTTTCAAGCTGCCGCCATCCGGGCGTTGTTTTGCGCGTATCGAGAATCTTTACCCCGGTCCCGGCAACGCCATCCACAAAGTTTCTGGTCATGGTTGCGATACCCGAGAGCCGCTGCAGGAAGTTCAAAGCCGTGCGCTCGGCCGTGAGGATTGAACGCGCCGGCCCGGCAAGTGTCATGACAGTGTCACCCACCCGGGCGTTCTCGCCCGGGGCAAGGACAAGCTCGACGACGATCGCAGGATCCACCCTGGTAAAGACATGGGCACAAATCTCCGAGCCGGCAACCACACAGTCTTCGCGGCTGTTGATACTGCCGCTTGCAATGCTGTCCGCACCTATGAATGCGTTCGAGGTGATATCACCCTGCTCGCCAAGATCCTCTTCAAGGGCGAGGGCAATCAGTTCCTCGGTGGCTTTTGATATTCCCGCTGCCATCGGGGCACAATAATTGCGGAGGAAGCTGGATCAAGGCCCGGGGCCCGATCATTGCTAATCCCCATAATCCTTGCCTTTGCCCGCTTTCAGGATCAACAGGATCATAATGGCGGAGGCAATAAAGAATATGATGGCCCCTAATCCCCAGCCTTCCGGTTCAAAAAACCTGTTGGGCGCATCCTGGGCGGCAGCTTTTGCTTTGGGATCGACTACGGCTATCAGGTTCATTGGTATTATTCGGGTATTTGGCTATGTGTTCTGAGCGGGAAGGTTAGTCGATGTGCGAAACTGATCAAGGCCTTGTGGCGGAATTTTTGCTCAATATCCGAGAGTGTCAGGAAATTTGCTCGCTGCCGTAATAGGGTTGCAGGGCAGGCGGGATGCGGATGCTGCCGTCTGCCTGCTGGTGAGTCTCAAGAAGGGCCACATAAAGGCGGGGCAGGGCAGTGCCCGAGCCATTCAGGGTATGTGCAAAGCGGTTTTTACCGCTTTCGGCGTCCTTGAAGCGCAGTTTCATGCGCCGCGCCTGGTAATCCTCGAAGTTGGAACAGCTGGAAACCTCCAGATATTCACGCTGTCCGGGTGCCCAAACCTCAATGTCGTAGGTCTTTGCCGCACTGAAGCCGAGGTCTCCGGTACAAAGCTCGATCCTTCGGTAATGAAGCCCAAGGGACTCGAGTATGGACTCGGCATTCTCGGTCAGTGATTCAAGCTCCTCATAGGAGCAATCAGGATGGACAATCTTGACCAGCTCGACTTTATCAAACTGGTGCATCCGGATTAATCCCCGGTTGCCGGTGCCCGCAGACCCCGCTTCGCGGCGGAAGCAGGGTGTGTAGGCGGCGTATTTGATCGGCAGTTCGGATTCCGAGAGGATCTTGTCTCTCTCGAGGTTGGTAACCGGCACCTCGGCGGTAGGTGCAAGGAACAACTGGTTGTCCTCGATGCCATACATATCCTCCTCAAACTTTGGTAACTGGCCTGTGCCGATCATGCAGTCGCGGGCAACCACGAAGGGCGGGCTGATTTCCGTGTAGCCATGATCAATGGTTTGACGGTCGAGCAAAAACTGGATCAGGGCCCGCTGCAATCTGGCACCGGGTCCCCGGAAAACCGCGAAGCCGCTGCCGGTGATCTTGGCTGCTGCCTCGAAGTCCACCATGGCAAGGCGCTCGACAATCTCGACATGATTCTGGAGCGAGCCGGAATCCTCGATTTTCTCACCCCATTGGCGGATAACCGGGTTGGCTGTTTCATCCTCGCCGGCCGGGCATCCGGGGTGGGGGGTGTTGGGCAGGCTCAAGAGCATTTCGCGCTGCTTGCTTTCAGCGGCATCCACTTCCTCGGCGAGGATTTTCAACCTTTGGCCAATGTCCCGCACACCTGCTTCAATCTCGGCAGTGTCCTCCCCGGCTTTTTTCTTTGTGCCGATTTGCTTGGACAGGGTATTGCGCTCGCCCTGAAGGGCTTGTTTTTCGGTTTCGTTGCGTCGCCGGATTTCATCACATTCAAGGAGTTTGCCGATAAGCTCATGAGAGTCTCCCCCGCGAGTGCGGACGCGTTGCGTGATGTTTTCCGGGTCTTCGCGGATGCGCTTGATGTCGAGCATGGCGGCAGAAGGTAGCGCAAACACGGCATTCGACAACCAGTGGTGCTATTGTGTGGTAAATTCAGGACGCAGACCATGCCTACAGAATGGCGAGGGGTGATTTAAGGCATTATGTGGAATTTGTTTTCCACCGGATGCACGGGTAATGATCCTCCCTGGGGAAAGAATCAAAATAACGCACACGTAATGTTTACCCTGATAGCTGCGATGGATGAAAACCGGCTGATAGGTACCGGGAGAGGAGGACTTCCCTGGTCCGGAATAACTCGTGACAAGCAACATTTCCGGGATTACACCGCGGGCAAGAGCCTGTTGATCGGTCGCCGTACTTTTGAGGAAATGCGCGGATGGTTCCGCAGGGAAGACCGGCCGATCGTCATGACACGCAATCCGGATTATGATCCCGGTGGGCATTGCCGGGTTGCCGGTGATTTGGATGATGTCCTGGCCCTTGCAGCAGATTCTGACGGTGAAGAGATCGTGGTCTGTGGCGGTGCTGAATTATACCGGCTGACATTACCCTTTGCCGACCGCCTAGTCCTTACACTCCTGCATGCGGATTTCCCGGCACGGGAGGGGGGGGTATTTTTTCCCGAGTGGGAAAATGAGGACTTTGTGGAGTTGAGGCGCGAGGACTTCGCAGCCGACAACCAGGCATCACCCTCAATGACTTTTCTCTATTTGGCCAGAAGGGCCGGAAGTGAGCACGCGGATTGTTGACTTGCTGGTTTTGCCGTTGACTGCGTGTGCCGTGATATGCCAGGTACCGGGGGAAAGTGAGAGAAACGGGGAGGGCAGGTGTTTTCCGTTTGCCTTCCAGGTGACGTCTCCTGCTGCATCACACTTAAGCGCAATGGCTTGTTGTTCAGCAGGCAGTTGGTCATCGACAACAAAGGTGGCTCCATTTTTTGGGTTGATAATCAGTGGCGGGTTGTCTGGAGTGCCCGTTGTTACTGCAAGGAGGTGGTTGAATTTCGAGTTGCACCAGAGGGCATATTCAGCGGGCAGCTTGATTTTGCCCTCCGGGCCGTAAAACCTGCCTGCGGATTCCCTTGGCTCAGTTCCCGGGAGGAAAAGTTCCCGGGTCAGGGATTGCGATTGCTTCACGGGCAACATTCCGCTCAATGAATCAATGGTTGTCCTGGGCTTGGTTGACCTTTGCAGCGGGCGCGATCCATGCCGGGCTGCAAGATGCACCATCATGCGCCGCCATGCCGGCGTGGCACAATCAATCGTGGATAATCCATTCATGGTTTGCCCGTTGAGATTTCCCACCCACACCGCCACGGTGTGATCCCTGTCAAAACCGACGGTCCAGGCATCTCGGTGTGAACTGCTGGTGCCGGTTTTCACTGCTGAGCGGTGACCACTGATCTGCAATGCTGAGTTGTATCCAAAGGATGCCGCACGGGCACGGTCATCGGCAAGGATATCGGTAATGATCTCAACTGCCGGTGCCGAGGCAACCCGTTGCGGGGCAGGCGCTTGCCTTGTCAGGAAAACCGGCGGGACAGCGAGGCCAGAGCGGGCGAGTCCGGCATAGGCGCAAGCCAGATCCAGCAATCGGACCTTGCGGTTACCAAGCACAAATCCCGCCCCAAGCTCCTCGAGCTTTTTTTCCGTGTGCAGGCCCCAGCGCGTCAGGGTTTCAAAGGCCGGCCTCGGGCCAACCTTGTGCAGGGCAAGGACCGCGGGGACATTCAGTGAATTGCCCAGTGCCACCCGCATGCGCACCGGTCCCGAGAACTTGCGGTTATAGTTATCCGGCTCGTATCCCGGGAATACGCAGGCTACCGCATCCTGGGTGTCAGGCAGCAGGCTTGCAGCCGTGAGTTTGCGGGAATCGATGGCCATCAGGTAAATGAATGGCTTGAGCGTTGAACCTGCATGACGGGCAACCAGAGCCGCATTAAAGGCACCTTCATCCTGTCCTTCCCCAGAAGCGGCAGAGGCAAGTGCCCGCACCGCGCCGCTTGAATTTTCAATAACCACCATTCCGGCGTTGCGGACATCGTGCCGGTTGACTGCCGCAAGTTGCTCGGCGAGAAAGTTTTCAGCATGATATTGAATCCCCGGGTCAAGTGTCGTTTGCTCAATATTGCCCTCGACATGGCCGTCCATGCTTCTTACCAAGGCGTCAACGAACGCCGGAGCCCTGTGCGGGGGTGATTTTTTTTGAACTGCTGGGGGAGTGAGGGCAAGGCGTTCGTCCTGTGCCTCTGATAGTTGTCCGAGTTCCACCATCCGTTTCAGGGAGCGCCTGTACTTGGTTACAGCATTGGCGGGGCGCAGCCAGGGGTTATACCGGGTTGGTGATTGCGGGAGACCGGCCAGGTAAATGGACTCGGCAAGGGTGAGCGAGGCAGCCGGCTTGCCGAAGTATGCCCATGCTGCGGCTTCAGGGCCTATGCGGCGATTGCCGTAGTCAAGGCGGTTGATGTAGGCTTCCAGTATTTTTTGCTTGTCCCATTTTCGTTCCAGTTTCATTGCAAGGATCGACTCGCGAACCTTGGAGTACAGCGAGCGCCCCTTGCGCCTGTCAGCCAGTTTGATTGCCTGCTGGCTCACGGTAGATGCCCCCGAGAGGTGCCCTGGATGAACAATGCTGCGGTATGCCGCCGCGAAGACGGCGTATAGGTCAACACCCCGGTGCCTGTTGAAGCGGTGATCTTCCAGGGCAATGGTTGCTGACGGCAGGTATTCACCCATTTCCTCAAGGGATACGGGAATATGAACCCTGGCTTCATTGGTTGGGAGTTGAGCAATCACATGGCTGTTACGGTCAAGGAAGACAGGAGTCCCGTTAAGGTTGCCGAGAAGATTATCGGGCAATGGCTTTGAGTGAATGGAAATCTCGATTGCCGCTGAAATCAGCCAGAGCACCAGCGGAAAAATGGCAAAGATGCCTGTTGCGCAGGCCTTTGCCGCCAGCCGAATGATTCTTTTTTGTCTGAAGTGCATGAGGCTTTGCGCAGATTAGTTCGGGGCGACAAATATCCAGCGTGAAGCACCAAGGGCGCCAAAGCGGGGTTCATACATGGGGGTAACACTAGTAGAAGGCCAACTGAACCGCCCCTTACTCGTGACCCTTGCCAGAATGGAGTAGGTATGGCTGCCTTTGGGCATATGGTTGAAATACAGGTTGGCGCTACGGTCGCGCAGCTCAGAGTGATCGAGGTGAAGACTATTGTTTTCACTTTCTTTCGGCAGGCTGAAAAATTCGGCTACCTGGGCAAGGTTGAAATTGACGGTTTCCATGGCCGCCGGAAGTTCGTCAACTAAAGCGATGTAATGATGCTCTTTGTCGCTTTGCATCCGGTAGGTGATCAGGATCTCATCGCCCAGCGCAAACGGATGCTCAGTGGTACCGATGCGTTCTGTATCGGTCATGTTTTTTACCACGCGCTCGACCCTCAGCCCACGATCTTCACGCTCGGAGTTTTCCATGTCCCTTAGAACTCTGGCGTTTACGAGATAGTAGACGGGATTGGCGTCGAGTTTGAGCTTCAGCTTGTCGATTTCTGAGAGTGCTTTTCGTTGCCATGCGGCTGATAAGCCGTTTTTAGATTTGAAGTCTGCACCGCTTTGCTCAAGGGCAAGTGGAGGATAGTTCTCATTCTCAAGCATGGTGACCAGCGCCATGAGCAACCAAAGGTTTTCCTGTGTTGAGAGGTGTCGCGAGTCGTCCATCATGGACAGCAGAGAGCTGCGCATGGCCTGCTTAAGCTTTGCCGGCCATTGAGGATCTTTGATCATTGACTGCGCCATATATGCGATAGCCTTTGTTCGCGTCGGCGAAGAGAAGCTTGACGGGTTGAATGACCGGCGGGAAGGCTCAATGTCTATCTCGCGGCAGAGTACTTTTTGCTCCTCGTCCATGACGCCGTAGTTTTTCATTGCCATTGCCAGCATGGAACGTGCCTCATCACTGGCCCGGTCGCGGTTCAGGTAAATTTCCTCAATGACATCGACCGGCTTTGCCCCGTCATTGCTCATGCTGTTTACAAAAAGGGCAAACGCGCGTGTAGCGGCACTGCTTTTTTTGCGGCCCCGTATGACCGCATCAACGGCCCCGGGCATGGTCTTTTTAATCTTCTGAGGAATGTCATAACCGAGCTTGCGGCATTCAGCAACGACCCATGCCGCCTGGACCGTCACGTAGGGGTTTGGGTTTGTGCTTCCCGGCCAGTAGGAAAGAAAGCCGGCAGAGTCGATGTGTTGGGCAATGTATTGAAGTCCCTCCTCGATACGATGCCGGTAGTTGCTGTGCCTGTTGCCAAGTTCCGGCAGGTAATCAAGAAGTGCAGCAAGCTTTGTGTAACCCAGCAGCTTGCTGGTTCGCTGCTCAAAGCACCCGTGGGGATAGTCCAGCAATTCCGGAAGGCCCTGCAGTTTCGGCATGAACGGGGAGCGGGAGAGACTCAATCCGAAATCGCCTTCGGCTTCCGGCCAGAAGCCCGGAGTTGCTTTGGCCAGCACAAATTCTGCATCATTGCCCTCGAGCCTGCCATAGATTGCGGTTTGCTGCATGATGCCGGGCCGGAAAACGGGCAGTGTGATTTCAACCTCATCGGTAATTTCTGATTGCCCTGTGATGCGTGCATCAAAGCGCACCGTGATTTCGGAAACATCCCTCATGACCCTGACCCTTTGGCCAAAGGTGGCGGGGATATGGGGAGCCAGCAGGCCGGTATTGGCTGAAGGCTTGCTCAATGGCTCAAGTCCAGAACCTGTATGAGTGTTTATAAGGATCGCTGCCTCCTGCTCCAGTCGATGGCGGACAACGGCCCGAAGATCAAGCTCGTCGCCATGGCGAACAAACCGTGGCAGGGCAGGCTCAATCATTAGGCGCTTGTTGACTTGGAAGGATGTTTGTCCCTGTCCAAACTGAAATTCCTTGGTCTGGGCCAAGGCAGTGACGCGGAAAGAAGTCAAGTTGTCCGGAGCCTGGAATTTGAAGGTTGCCCGCCCATCGGCATCGGTTCGCAGGGAAGTGATCCAGAAGGCGCGTGGGCGGAAGTTCCGGCGGGGTTGTTTTCTCTGTTGGGCGATTGACTCTCCGCCCCCACCAATTAAAAATCCTTTTTCGGTCACATCCGTTTCCTCAAATGAAGCAATGTGATTGGCAAGCGCACGGTACGTGGCAACTCTGTGGTTGCGCTCAGGGTAAAAGACCCTGAACAGTTCCTGGGCCTGCCAGTCGCCGAGCTGAAGAACGGCCTCATCAACAGCCATCACGGTTACATCGGCACCCTGAACGGGTTTTCCCCCGGAGAGCACATAAACTGTGCCGTTGCTTTCCGATCCGGGTTCAACCTGGGATTTGGCAAGGGTGGGATTGACCTCAAGCTTTAGTTCCTGACGCTCAACTTGCAGTTCAATCCGGCCAAAGCGCTCCATGGGGATTTCATCTTTTCCGCCGGGATGTACCAGGTGGACGGTTGCATAGGCATTCGGGAAATAATCCGGTTTAATGGGAAGCTCAACCCTGCTGGCGTTGTGTGAAAGGTCGACAACGTATTGTTCAAGGACACGATCCGTTTCTACACTGACCCAGGCCTTTCCCGCAAACGGTGCCTCGAGGGCCAGGACAGCCGTTTCACCCGGGCGGTATTTCTCCTTGTCGGATGTGATCTTGAAGCTCTCACTGGTGTGTTGGGGATATGCTGTGCGAGCTTCGCCTGCCAGCGTGATGCGGGCGCTGCAGGGGGGACACCCCGGTCCCAGGTTGGCCACTGCCACGTATCGTCCCGGTATGCCGTCGACATCGACCAGCACCGGTCGTGCTTCTTTCCCCGTTGTGGCCGAGATGGATTTGACCGCAACATACTCTTCAAAGTTCCGGTAACGGAAAAGTCCTTCACCAACCTGTTCCTTAACCGTTCGGGTAATGACCCTGAAGATATCCGCCTTGAATGAGCGGTCGGCAATCCTCACGTTATTTGCGTCAAGGCAGACACTGTGCAGCTTCAGCGCAGGAATATTCCCCGTGTAGTCGGCATCCATGTCAATGCCCAGGATTTTCGGCATGGGCTGCACTTTCCCATAAAAGGCATTCGATATGGTGCGTCCTTCAGGGGAGATAACATCAACATTGAGCACGTAAGCGTAGCGTGGCCGTGAGTATGGTGCCTGTTCAGGGATGGGCACACGGATGATGGCTGAGCCTGCGGAATCGAGCTTGAGTTCCCCTTCCTGTGGCGCAAGAGGAGGCAGGGGATGAGGGGTCTCAGAATAGTGGTCATTGGTGCGAAGGTTTGCCGATGGGACGTGCGCTGTTTCCCAGTCTATTGACCAGCGCAACAAGGCACCTGCGTTTGGCCCGCCGTGAAAGTAATTTGACTGGATTTTAACCTGTGCGGATTCACCGGAGAGGTTTTCCCTGCCTGCCATTTCCACCTCAAAGAGCGGCACACGGTATTCCTCGACCTGAATCCTGGTGTAACCGCAGGAATAGGTGTGCAGGTAATAACTGCCCAGTTTGATTTCCGCGGGAATTTTCCATTCCACCTCCCAGCCGCCGAATTCATCAGTCGTGGCAGTCCCTGTCGCTATTTTCCGGCCGCGATAACCTTCTGTGATTCTCCAGTTGATTGTCTTGCCGGGGGCGTTGCGCAGGTTGCCAGCTTCCCGGTGGCGCAGAAACCCCTTGAACTTTGCACTTGTCCCGGGCCGGTAAAGGTTACGGTCGGGGATAATGGTACCGGCAGTGGATTCATCACTCCGCCATACCCGCCCGGAATTGTGGAAGCTGCGGCCGCCGAGAAAAACCACTGCGGAGCCCTCGCCGTGGCCATCAATGAGCAGGTGGCTTGCCCCTTTTCTATAGGCATTGGCAAAGCGAGCAATGCCATCTGCATCTGTCGTGGCAACCGCGAGAAGGACGTTTTTGCTATTCACCATGCGAACCTTGACGTTGGTCACCGGTTTACCTGCTGACATGTCCTGAACCTTGGCCAGCAGGCTGCTAGCGGTTTTCTTCTTGGTCACAAAGACATCATTGAAAAAAATCAGTGAACGATTGGCGGCAAGCTTTCCCGAGGATAGAGGAGCGGAAACCTCGAGGAGGTAGACGCCACGGGTAAGGGAAGCATTTTCGTCGTGCCAGTTGATGTCACGGTGGATGGCCTCCAGGTGTGAAGCTGCCGGGAAGTTTCCGCTGGCTACCGGCTCGATACCGAGCTGATCCATCAGACGTTCGCTGTCCTGGAAAAGGCGCGTTCTGGCAATGCCTATTTTTTGTTCCGGCAACCGCCCAAGTTGCCAGGTGACCGTTCCTGTATTGGCGTGCAAAAATTTCATCCTTAAGCCAAGCGAGGGTCGGGTGAAGTATTGGGTGGAAGGAAAGTAGATGGAGGGCGTCATTCCCCCGAATTGCACTTCCCTGTTTATTATGCCGGCAGGGGGGAAGCCTGTTGTTGCGCGAAGTTCTTTTGAAATCGTGACGTTGTATTTTCCCTCAGGATTAAAATCGCCCTCCAGCCTGATGCTTGACCCGCCTGGCAACAGCTTGAGTCCTGTCACCGGAGGGCTTACGGAAACACTTGATTGATGGATGCTGTCCATTGCCAGCCGCTGGTTGAACTGCAGCACGATTTGCGGAGACGTCAGTGCATCCTGGATGGTGTATGCGTTATTTAGCTTCAGGGCCGCGGTTTTACCGAGGGGAAAACTCTTCAGGTGCGGCATTGGAGTGCCGGTTGCATGGTCCCTTAGTCCATCGACGACAACATCGACAGTGCGTCCCGGTGGAAGGGCAGCCGCCGGTTGCACAAAGAGCCTGGCGCCTGCCTCCGGGGCGGGGGGCTCCCCGGGAGCTGATCGAACATTCAGGTCAGGCAGGATAATTTCTGTTGCGAAACGCTCACGGCTGTCCCTGTCCTGGAAATAAATTGCCCGGGCGGCGTCCACAAAGCGGATATCGTAGTTGAACATCAGGGACACCCTGGGGAGTTGCGAAAGGCTTTTTTTTCCCTTGCGGAAACCGGTGGTGATTGTCAGTGGCGGCGAATGGAAAGAGCGGTCAATCCAACGGGAATAGTTGACGGGATTTTTGTCGGCGTAGTGCAGACCGGGTGCGAGCATCACCTTGTAGCGTTGCCCGGGAATGACGTGACCGGTAACCAGGAACTGCCCTTCCGTTTGGCTTTTCCAGGTGAAATCACCTGTCATTTCAGGTTCAAACACGATTGGGCATTGCTCACCTTCCCTGTCGATGGACTCGTTAGTAACAACGGCGTCGTTGAAATACACGGTTAAAAGTGATCCCTTTCCTATCGATCCTGTTTCGGGCCTGATACGGATGGAATTGTTTTTTTCCTGTGCGGGCGAAAGGTATGACAGGCCGCAGAGCAGCCATAAAAAAAGCGTCATGGCCGGCAAAAAGCTGAGATTGGTCACGGGTTTCATGGTTTTGGTAATTGGAGAGAAGCGAAACATTGTTCGTAGGCTTTCTGCAGGTATTTGTTCGGGCCAAGGTCAAGGCGACGCCTGAAAAGGGCGATTGCATCTTTGTAATCGCCAAGCTGCATGTGCAGCTTTGCCAGTTCCTCAAGCGCGGATAGATGATTTGCATCAAGTTGAAGGATGCGGCGGTATGCTGATTTTGCCGCCTTGGTGATGCTTCTTGATGCAAAGACACGGGCCAGGATCAGGTGGGCCTGAACCAGCTCCGGATCAATGGCGACCGCTGCGGCTGCATCGTCTAGTGCGAGTTCTTCCTGCTGGACTGTGAGCAGTAATTGAGCCCTCTCTGCATGTGCCAGGGCATCCGCCCTGCCTTGCAGGCGGCTCTCGGTTTCCATTAGCTTGGCAAAGAAATCAGCTGGCGGATGAAGATGCCTCCTTGCATATGCAGAAACCTCAATGGCAAGTCGTTGTGAGGCTTCCACTGCCAGGCCGGCATGTGCCAGCAGGACTGCCAATTGGTATTTAACGGCAAAGGATGAGGAGTTAAGCCTATATGCCTGCTCGGCGTCATTTACGGCAAGGTCATGCAGCCCTGTCTTGTCAAAGAGCCACGCCCGCTGAAGGAGAAGTTCAGCGGATTTTCCCGCAGTTTCGATACGGTTATCAATGCGATTTAGCGCAAGGGAGTGACGCATCAGCCGGTCGTATACCGGTTGCCACGACTTGACCTGTTTGAGATTGGCAAATTTTTCCTGCATCCTGGCTGTGCAGGAGATGACCGTATTCCAGTCCCGCAACCGGACAGAATGCCTTGCCAGCCTTAGCAGTTCTTCAGGATGACCGCGGAGCGTTACAAGTTGTTCCAGGTATACGGCTTCTTCTGCCGGGTCGGGCAGCAATTGATAGTAGTGGGCAAGCTTGTCGATGGCGCTGATGCGCCCGGGTTGCAGCTTTAATGCCCTTTTCCAATAACTGACGGCTTCCTTCCTGGCCGCCGGGTTGTCCTCTAAACCCTCCAGGTCACCCTGCATTTCCAGCAGTTCTGCGTCAGGGTGATCAATGGCTGCCTCGAGAAGCCCCAGGGTTGTACGGCAGCGTGCCACTTCAGCGGATTGCAGCTGTATTTTTGCCAGTATCCTTAGCAACTTGGCGTCTTCCTGGTTGACCTTGAGCATTTGCAGGCAAATTTCCCGCACAGCATCTTGATCACCTGCTGCCTGTGCCTTGGCCAGGCGGCTGTAGGCATCTTCTGCTGTTGCCGACACGGCAGGGAGGAGAATGAACGATAACAGGAGCAGGGCAGGAGCAAGGACGAAGGATCTCATGGAAGAGGCAGGAATGCTTGGCTTATCTATACATCACGAACAGCGCCACTCTTTCAAAAAAGATGAATGACTTTGCCCAGTGGCAGAGAATACGCTGCCGGCCTGAGGCAAAGGATGAAGGATTATTTGCCATGCGGGGATTGCATTAAGTCATTATTCCACCCACCTTGCCCTCGATTTGAAAGCTTTAGGGATTGATTACGGGCAGGTTCGGGTAGGGGTTGCATGCAGTGATGACCTCGGAATGCTGGCTCATCCGGTGGAAACAATCGAGGTGCGCCAAGTTGATCCTGTGATGCGGATTGCCCAGATCGCTGCAGAACGCGGTGCTGAGATCGTTGTCATCGGGATGCCTTACCGGCTTGATGGTTCACGTGGCAGTGCGGCAATCAAGGTTGAAAAGTTCATGGCCAGGATCTCCAGTGCACTGCCGAATATCCGTGTGATCAGCCATGATGAGCGGCTGACCACCACCACTGCCCAGGGAAAACTGCATGATGCCGGGCGCAGCGTTAAAGAGAGCCGTGCGGTGATTGATCAGGCTGCCGCCATGGAAATCCTCCAGTCTTTCCTTGATGAGCAGGCCCTTTAGGAGCAGGCACCGGCCAGTGACACCTTTGATTTCCCCTTTAAATCATGAGAAGTTTGTCGCAATTAATTGGCGTATGGTCTTTTGACAATGGTGTGACTGCCGACGACTCTCCCCAAAATTGATTGATGAAGCGAATATTGCTAGGTGTTAGTGGGTCCATTGCGGCCTTTAAAGCTGCGGATCTTGCAAGCAGGCTTACCCAGAACGGCCATTCTGTCACCGTTGCAATGACTTCTGATGCACGGGAGTTTATTACTCCGCTTACCCTGCAGGTATTGTCAAAGAACCCGGTTGTTACAGGAATTTATGATGAGAAGGAGAGCTGGCGGCCCGGGCATATTGCCCTTGCCGATGAGGCGGACCTGTTTTTGGTGGCCCCGGCAACTGCCAATATTATTGCGAAATTTGCCAATGGGATTGCTGATGATGTCATCAGCGCCATTTACCTGGCGACCCGGGCACCGGTGCTTATTGCGCCCGCAATGAACGGCAAGATGTGGGAGCATCCCGCGACACGCGAGAATGTGGAAAAGCTTCAGGACCGTGGGGCCAGGATGATAGGTCCCGAGGAAGGCATGCTTGCCTGTGGATATGAAGGCATTGGCCGCATGTGGCCGGTTGACGGCATTGCGGAGGCGGCCGGGGAAATTTTGGCCGGGAATTGACAGTGCGCATACTGATTACAGCGGGACCCACCCGTGAGGCTATTGACCCTGTGCGTTATATTTCCAACCGCTCCTCCGGGAGAATGGGCTATGCGCTTGCCGGGGAGGCTCAAGCGCGTGGCCATGATGTATTACTCGTCAGCGGCCCGGTGTCCATTAATACCCCGGAAGGTTGCCGGAGAATTTCAGTTGAGAGTGCTGCTGAAATGTTTGAGACGGTGGCGGCAAATATTGATGGGGTTGATGCGGCGATCATGTCGGCTGCTGTTTCTGACTATGCCCCGGTTCATGCCGCTGAGGAAAAGATCAAAAAAATTGATGAGGGCCTCACCCTTGAGCTTGGCAAAACGCGCGATATTCTGGAGGCAGTGCGGGGGGAATTCCATTTCAAGGGCTTGCTGGTTGGCTTTGCCGCGGAGACAGAAAACCTGCGGCTTAATGCATTGAAGAAAATGAAGCGCAAGGAGTGTGATTTAATGGTGGCTAATGACGTGTCCAGGCGTGATATAGGTTTTGATAATGACTACAATGAGGTAACGATTTTCAAGACGGATGGCACAGAGGAGGTTATCAGCAGGCAATTAAAGCAAGGGGTAGCCTGCGCAATACTAGATGCCTTGAATGATATTGCTGCAAAATAACAAAGCAGATGACCGGTTATTCAGATATTGCAAAGAAAGCGGCAAGAGCAGCAGGGCAGTTGTTGCGCGAACATTATGGTGGTGCCCAGAAAGTCGATGCCTTTGAGGACCATGACATCAAGCTTCATCTTGATGTGCGGTGCCAGGAATTGATAGCCGGTATTATTCTGGAAAGTTTCCCTGAGCATACGATCCTTGGTGAGGAGGGGAATGCCGGAGGTGAGAGTGGCGAGTTTCAGTGGGTTGTGGATCCCATTGACGGCACGGTGAATTATTTTTATGGAATCCCGCACTTCTGTGTCTCCATTGCCTTGCGGCGCGGCTCAGGAGAGGACTGGATGCTCGGAGTCATCTATGACCCGATGATGGATGAACTTTGGGCTGTGGAGGCAGGGGGCAAGCCTACGCTCAACGGTGCTCCAATTCAGGCAAGCAAGCGTGGGGAGATGGCTCAGGCAGTGGTCACGGTCGGTTTTTCCAAGACCAAGGCCTCAATGGCTGCAGGTTTTGAGCGTTACCGGCAGATTGTCGGCCAGGTTCGCAAGTCACGCATGATGGGAAGTGCCGCATTGGCAATGGCATATATCGCCTGTGGTCGCCTCGATGCATATATCGAGGAGGTCATCAGCCTCTGGGATATTGCGGCCGGCAGGATGCTTGTTGAGGCAGCGGGGGGATCGGTTGAATTAGTGGCAAGTCCAATTGATCCTGGTAAACTTTCAATTTGTGCATGGAACGGCAAGTTGCCCCTGCACGGAACACTTGCTTGATAGACAAAGATGGCAACACGATCAGGTATTGGATACGATGTGCACCGTCTGGTGGATGGCAGGAAGCTCATCCTGGGTGGTGTTGATATTCTCCACGCGAAGGGGCTCGAGGGACATTCGGACGCCGATGTTCTCTGCCACGCGATTGCAGATGCAATCCTCGGTGCCCTCGGGCAACCGGACATAGGCCATTATTTTCCTCCTGCGGATCCTTCCATAGAGGGGATAAGCAGTATAGAGATTCTCAGGAAAGTGGCCGGCATTGTTTCTGAAAGGCAGGCTGAGATTATCAACCTGGATGCAACGTTAATTGCAGAAGCTCCGAAAATATTGCCATATGTCCCGGAGATGAAGGTAGCCATCGCCGATGCTCTGGGAGTCGACCCCGATCAGGTTGGAATCAAGGCCACGACCAATGAGGGAATGGGATTTGTCGGTCGCGATGAAGGGATGGCGGCAATGGCAGTAGCAAGCGTGGAGGATTAAATTTCCCAATCCTGTTGTTTCCTCAGGCAGCCAGTGCCACCCATTTTTCGGCAAGTGCCTTCAGGTCAGGCGGGTCTCCTTCACTGTGTTCAAAATAATATCGTTCCAGTTTTTCGATTGCCTGCCTGAGTTGTGGGTGAAGGTCAGCGCCAAGGCCGTCCTCATCACGGATCCTGTGCAGCAGTCCAATCACCGTAAACGGTGTCAACTCACTTGGTATTGAGTAATTTCCTGCCTGTCCCGGTGCAGCAGGGTCAGGTTTATTTTTACGCAACAAACGAACGGCGGCCATGGTGCCCAGGATCAGGATGGCAGCCAGCAGAGCCCAGGATAAGCCTCCTTGTTTCTTGGCTATACCTGCCTTGAGTGCCGTGGTTTTTTCAGCGACAACAAGGTCCGCATCCTCATAACGCTGGTAGGCGACATTGCTCTCCTCAATCAAGGGGTCAGCGAAGGTGAACTGCCCGGGTTTTGGCGAGGAGTCAGTTGCTGTGAATGTAAGCATCCAGTTCCTTTCACTGATGGCTGTCACCTGTTCCCCCTCGGCATCCAGCTGTCCAATGGACAGCTCTCCTCCGGAAGTTTCCGTTAAGTCAAATCCCTGTGAAGGGAAATCAAGTAGTTGCTCCAATACCGGGACAAGGCCGTGGGCTGTCGCCTTGATTTCAACCTCAATCTTGCCTTCCTGGGCCTTGCGCTCATCAAGAATCTGGACGATTTCCAGTTTTGTTGCCCCATGGGTATCACTTAATGCCGGCTTGGCGTTAATGGGGACGGGTGGAGTGGCAATGGGCAGGATCACGAAACCGCTTGTATCAAGAAAATCCAGGTCGATTTGCACTGGGGGGATTTTGTCCACTTCCGGGGATCGCGCTTTGAGCAGCAGATAGGCATAAGGCGTATTTCTCCAGCCTTCGCGCCCCGCTCCTCGTGAGGTAATTTTATTGTCGTGGAAGCTTACCGACATGACCTCAAAGTGCTCTGCAAGTGCTGAACGGGCGGTTTCTTCAAACTTGTCCCGGTAGTTCTGTGTCGGCCTGCCGTAGTTGTAGGCGTAACTCGCATTGTTTTGATTGGTGAGGTATTTGGAGAAGCCACCTGATTCACGCTCTATTTCTCTGGTGTGGCGAATGTCAATAAACACACCAAAGGGTTCGGTGTGCCCCACCGTTGGAGAACCGTCGAGTGTTGCGACGAGCTGTATTTCAGTGACAAGGTCTTTGTAATAATCAAAGATCTTGCGGGCCTCTGCGGCTTTCTCGTGTGCTCCCACGATCGTAAGGCCATGCTTGAGGTAGCGCTGTTTTAATTCGGGTTTAACGGCACTGATGCGGGCGGCAAGGGCATTTGCGAAACGGGCCATGTGTCGTTGTGCGGCACCATCAGGGAGTTTTTCCAGTGCTGCCTTGATTAAGGAAACCTGTGCGGGTGAGGGCTGCTGTTTCTCGCTCAGGGCCCCTAGGTCACTGGCACCAAGTGCCGCATACATCCAGTGTTCATAAACCTGGGTGGATTCATCGACTTCACTTTCCGGAAGGTCATTGACATACAGCTCTGCTGCGCGCGAAAACATGCTGAAAGCTTCCCTGCGCCTTGTAATGAACTCACTGTTGCTGCCGTTTTCCTGCGCAAAATTGTTCCGGTCAAAGGCAAGGCAGGCCCGGACCAGCCAAAGCCGCCAGCTTTGCGGGTGGCTTTGCAGTGAGTCGGTCAAAATCCCTCCGGCACTCTCATACCCGCGGCTGACCTCGGCCATGATTTCGGCATCCTTCCTCCTGGTCTTCATATCCTGCTGGGTCTTGGGATTGCGCCATACGGTTGCCAGGTTGGTTCTCATGGTGGAGGCGATGGCGGAAACGGTTTTTGCGTCCATATTCTTGAAGTCACCGAATATTTTCCTGATAGCTGCCGGCTTGTATACCTCGGCACGGCTGTGAATCTTGGTGAAGGCCTCGGTCAACTTGGTTTGGTCCAGTTTTCCTGTTGGCAGGGATTGCAGTTTTTCTGCCCACTCGGCGAGTTCAGCTAGGTTGCGCTCCTGCTTTGAACGGGTAAGCGGTATGGAGTTTGCCCGCTGGTTATAGCCATACATGTAGCCATACTTGTAACTGCGGTTGCGGCCTGAATTCGGGTCACGATTGTCTGCCCAGACCCTGAGGAACTCTTCGGCAAGTGTTTTTCCGGAATCAGGATGGCTGGAGGATATTTGCTCGATGTAGGGGAAGGCTTTCTCCGGCTCATTGACCTTGAGGTAAAGTTGTGCAAAGAGGGAGTGGAACCTGGGGCGCAAGTCCGCTTCGAGCAGGGAGATCCATTCTTCGCCGGGGCTGACCTTGAGCAGTTCACCGGACGGGATAGGGGCCGGCATACTGCTGCTGCTGGTCTTGGAAGCGGTTGGATTTTCGTAATACATGTTGCCAAAGCGATCCCAGCGCATCTTGGGACCAAGTGTTTTACTGGTATCGTAGCGGTAACTTAATGTTGCCTCGCCCAACCAGTTCATCGCGAGAAGCGTGAGTACCTTTGACCAGGGATTAAGGTCGATGTCCCCGGCTTCGAGCAGTGCCAAAACTGCGGTTCTCTGGAGAGTCAATCGTCGCAGCCTTTCCGTGGAGACCCGCTCGGCAAGACCGCGTGAAGTCATTGAACCAATAGTAGCCAGGACTTCCCTGCCGCGTATGGCATCGCCGGTAAAACTCTTCCCGAGCCATTCTTTGCCGAGGTTCTCCTCGATCTTCGGGACCAGCTCGACGGCACGGGCGAGGGCGGTTCCCTTTCCATCCTCGTTGACTTCAGGATGCATGAGGGCTGATTGTGTTGCCTGCCATGCGGCAGAGAGGTGCTTTTTTTCCTTTGTCTTTGCATGCATGGCCACATGGTAGCCTGCAAGCAGATCAAGGGCCTGCGGGGAGCTTGGCTGGTTTTCCCCAGGGAGAAAAAGGCCCGCTTCGACCGGCAAGCCGGCAGCCATCAGCAACCTTGCAGCATTGTGGCGCTTATCGTTGTCGGCAGTGCCTCCAAGCCTGTCACTGCCCGAGTTGAGGATTTCTACAATGACATTTGGGAAGTGCCCGGCGGTGATGGATGCTTTCAGCAATCTCCCGAGTTTTGGTAGAACTGTCCTGGAATCGAGTTCTCCCGGGCAGGCATCGGCCAGAGACACAACGTCGCCAGGTGAAAGAAATTGCTTCTCGGCAAATTTCGGGCTGGTCGTTACCGGGGAACTGCCGGGCTGTACCCTGATCCGGGGCGGGCGGGCAAGCGCATCGAGCATTAATCCGTAGGCCTTGTTTGCATTCTCGGTTTTTTTGAATTGTGTATGAAAGAATGTTTCGACACCCTGCCAGTTGCCGCGGGCGACATCCATGGTGAGTTTTTCCAGTGCCACGTCGGTGGGATTTTTTGCCACTTGCGCCTTATCCTTACCGGGTTCAGGCTGCCCGGCTTCATTTTTCCCGGGCTTGGCGCCCTGGCCGGTGTCAGCCCACTTTTTCAACATGGTGGATGGGCGGCGGTCAAAGGTTGTCTTGGCAAGTTTAGCCATCAGCAGGGCATCCTTGTCCAAAGGCTTTGCCTGTGGGCTTTTTGTCTGTTGGGTGTTGCCTGATTTTACTTCTTTGTCGGCCGGGTTACCCGCCTGCCCTGCAGTGATCGCGGGCGCAACGGGCAGCCTTTTTGGGGGCAGCAGGGTTTTTTGAGCGACCAGTGCCGTTGTTGAGAAGACAAGAGCTAAGCCAATGAGGGAGGGGGAATGAAACATGTTGGCAAAAGGTAATGGTAGAGCCGGCATTGTCGGTTTTTTCCGGCCGCCTTATCTTTATGACCCGATACCATCCGGCGGAGGGGCTTCACCTGCTCCCCGGGAGTCTTTGGCTTTCTTGCCTGTTTTCTTCGCTTTGCTGGCCCGACCGGGCTTGATGCCGCTGCCGCATCCCTGTCATTGGTTGGGCAGTGGCAGGCCCTGTAATTCCGCGAGATCAATCCGGGCCAGTTTTATCGCGGCTTCAAGGTTCTCTCGTGCCCTGCTTTCATCAGATGGTTTGCCGGTCTGCAGCGCAAATTCTGCGGCGGCACGGTAATTCTGCCTCGAGGACTCAATAACGGGCTCCCAAATTTCTTTTGCATGCCCTTCAAGGCGCAGCAGCCATGTCATGTAATATTGCGCATTGGCGAGTGTTGATTTTGTTTCGGCAACTAATGCCGGGGAAGTTGCGGCATCTTTTCCAAGGTCATCCAGCAGTGAAACAAGGTCCTTATGGGCTTGAGGCAGTCCTGAGCTTTGCATCTGCGCCTTTGCCTTCTCAAGGCGAAGCCTTGGTATGTCATTTTCTTGACCGGCCGGCATCTTGCTGATTGCCTGATCGAAGGCGGCCACAGCTTCTGCAAATTGTTCGGCTTCAAGGTGGGCCTTGGCCACTGCGAGATGCCGGGCAGCCTCGTCTGCCAGAATCCTGTCTTGCCCCGGCCCATAGTGATAGGCGGCAGCGGCGAGCGGAACAAGCAGCCAGAGAAGAATGAAAGACTTGGGCATGGGCAACTAATGTAATGCTAGGTTCTCAGCGATGAGGTTCAAGATAATTTCCTCCTGTTGCCGCCGAAAAGCTTAATCAGTGCAGGCAGGATAATAAGGTCAGCCACCAGTGCCGCAGCCAGTGTACTGCAGGCTACGGCGGTAAAGGAACGATACATGGGCAGTGAACTGAACAGGATGCTTCCCAATCCGCAGAGCATGACCGTGGTGGTAATGGCAAGCACCTGACCAACACGCATAAAACTGCAACTGAGGGCTTCATCGGTTCCTTGTCCACTTGAGCGTTCCGTGATGTAACGGCTCAGGAAATGGATGGAATCATCCGCGGCAATTCCAACACAGATGGTGAATGCACACACAATCTCCAGGGAAAGGGGGATATTGAAGAGTGCAAGGCCTGCTGCACAGGCCAACAGGGGGAAGAGGTTCGGCAGCATTGCGATCATCCCAACGCGCATTGAGCGGTAGGCAAGGGTTATCATTATCAAGATAATGATAACCGCAACGCCGAGGCTGCGGGCAAGGTCGTTTACCATGCGGTGCAGGTATCTTCCCTGGCTGACTGCCCCCCCGGCAAGGCCGAAGACGTAATCGGGGTATTCTTCATTGAGTTTTTCCAGCCTGCCCTGGAGAAGGTCATAGACAGGCACATACTTGGCCACTCCCAGATCCTTAACACGGACAGTGATCACGGCACTCCTGAGGTCAGGCCGATAGAATGCACCTATTGCCCTGGAAAACCCTGCCCCGGTGTCGAGCAGGCGACTGCCTGCCGACGGATTATTGCCGATACCGGGCAACACCGAGAGCATTGTGCGAACCGATAACGGTTTACTGAGAAGGAATTCGCCGGAGTTTAGCGAGCGGGTTTCCTGGCGCACTTCTTCAACGAGGTTTTCTATTGCGGCCATGACCTTCAATTTGTCCTTGCCATCGTTTTTCCACTGCAGGGCTATTTTCACTACCTGAATACCCCCCATTTTTGCATCTACATCAGCCAGTGCTGCTGAAGTTGCACTGTTGTCGGGCAATTGATTGCGCAGGAAAATGTCAGGTTTCAGTGTGGAAGTTAACCAGCCGAAGATGATGGTAAGCAGTGTTGCCCCCGCGACCACGACAGGTGCCCGGGCAATAATTAGGTCAATCAAACCCTGGAAGAAGTTCACCAGCGCCTTGTGTCCGGGCCAATTCCATTTCCTTGCTTGCCCCGCAGGCAGTAAACGCCTGAGCTTGCCGGCAATGAAAGATTCCAGGTGCTCGGTTGCGGCAAGCCTTGTCATGAGGGGAAGCATCGTCATGACTGCCGCAAAGGTAAGCAGTGTACCGATTGCGCAGTCACGCCCGAAGTCACTGATCATCTTGGATTCGGCGATCATCAGGGAGGCAAATCCTGCGGTTGTTGTGAATGCTGAAAGCATGCATGGGACCCCGAGTTTTTGCACGGCCGCTGCGGTGGCAGCACGGGGATCCAGGCCGCTTTTACGTTCCCTCTGCAGCTGCAGGACAATGTGCGCGGCATTTGTAAAGCCGATCATTGCCAGGATCATGGGCATCACGACCATGGAGAGGCTGTTGAGCTGCTCGCCTGAAAATCCCAAGAATCCCAGTGTCCAAAGGAGACCAATTGAGGGGGGGGCGGTTACCACGATGGTGGTTATCAGTCCGCGAAAAAACAGCAGCGCAAGGATGGCCGCAAGGCTATAGCCGATAATCTGGAAGCGTCGCTGCTCAATCTGCATCGCCTCACGCCTTGCAATATCTATGGGCAATAGACCGATGAGCCTCGTGCGTATATGGGGGAGAGTCTCCTCTTTAACGGAAGCATTATTGATACCTGCTGCTTTTTCGATTGCCTTGACGGTTTCCTTCATGGCTTGGCGGCTGGCTGGCCTGATGCTTAGCGGCACAAGTGCCGTTTTTGCATCCGTTGCAAGCAGGTTCCCGGCAATTACCGGGTTGTTTAATGCCCTTGTGCGGGAGGCCTCTTGCTCTGCCTGAGTCGCATCCGCTTGGGGAAACATGGGCAGCAGCAATTCTGCAGCAGGCATTCCGGTGACGTCCGGCACGGCCTGTACCCGTTGCAGCAGTTCTTTAAAGGCAATGCTGGAAGCTGGGGTAAAGAGGTCGCCACCTGCGGGACAGTCAACAAGCAATAAGACGTTGGATCCGTCAGAACCGAAATTTTTGTTGATATATTCACTGAATTCATGACCGGACCCGGAAGCCGGGTTTGCGTTAACCCTTTCTGCACGTTTACGGGTAGCTCCCAGTGCCGCCACAGCGCTAATCAGGGCGATGGCGCCAATTGTAGACCATGGCCGGTTGGCCGGAAATTGGAACAGGCTCATTGTGCGTGCTTACCTGCCCCTAGGAACACCCGGTTTCCAGCGGGTGCCAAACTGTACAAGCATCACGGGCAGCAAGGCAAGCATGATGGACGAGATCGTGAGTGTTGCCAAAGCATATTCACGCCTGCCAAGCTTTTTAAATGGACTTTCCTGCTCGACTGCCGTGAGATTATTGATCGTCTCCCCGGGAATGTTTTTTTCATTGCCATTGTGATATTGCCCGCCCAGGCGCAGGGCGATTTGGCGTAGCGTGGAACTGTCCTGTTTGGAATTTTTTCCGTCCAGAAATGTGCCGGTTACAGGGTTGCCAATGCCAACCACGAGGGTGTTTTTTACTGCCTTCGGCATCTGTGGCATCCCTTTGGCAGGAACGGTGTCCCCGTCGGAGAGAAGGATGATGGTCGTGCTGTCACGGCGCCAGGGCTTTGACAGCTCGGCAGCGAGTTGTAGTCCGTCGAAAAGGTGTGTCTTACCGGATTCAAAGGCTGTATACATGTCGACACCGTCAAGGAAATTGCGCACTACGTCAGCATCCCGGGTATCAACGACAACGGGTTTTGCGCCATTGTAAACAGCGATAAGGGAAAGTCGCATCTGATCCATAGGCACGCGCTTGAAGAAGGATTCCATCAGGTTGAATGCCTGCCTGCGCCGGGATATTGAACCGTTGTTACCTGCATCCTCAAGCTTCATGCTGGGGGAAACATCAAGGACGATCACGATGTGCTGTATTTCTGCCTCTTGGACGGTCTTTGCCTTGTAGACCTTCGGGGTGATGTTCATCAGGGTAAGCAGTCCCCATGCGGCTGCTGCCATCGCGATGCACCTGACAATTGGAATGAATCTTGCCCATAAAGCGGGTTTCCCGGAAGGTCCGAAAACCAGCTGTGCGATCTTTCCTGTCCTTCTGGAATGCAGCCATTCAGTGCCCAAAGAGGCAATGAGCACGGCAAGGGAGAGGATTTCCGGCAGGCTTACCATGGCGTGTACCGCAAGCCTGTAAGGCTGAGTAAAAACAGCCCGAGGGTGGCAGTTCCTGCAAGCGCGAAGGGTTTAAAGTTATCCATGGATTCAGCCGCAATTTTTTCAATGCCGGTTTTTTGCATTTCGTCAATGCGCTTGAAGATTGTTGCCAGTGCCTCGGGATCCCCGGCGGCGAACACTTCGCCTCCGGTGCGGCCCGATATGGTCAGCAATTGCGGCGGTGCAGCGCCGGGTGCCACATGGATGGCGTAGACAGTGACCTCGTTGGCTGCCAGTTTGGCGGCAACCTCGGCATCTCGGCCGCCACCCAGATCAGCACTGTAGCCATCTGAGACCAGGATAATCAGGCGGTCTCCTTTTTCCCGCTCAATAAGCAGCTTGAGGCATTCTTCAAGCGCCATACCGATCTTGGTGCCGCCCCTGAACCATACCGGCAGCCGTCTGGGACCGAGAAATGCAGTGGCGTAGCCAAAAGCCGAGGGGTCGGATGTGAGGCGGATCCAGTGCAGAAAATGATCGCCAAAGACGGTTAGACCGAACGCATCGCCCTCGCGGTAGTTGATGAAGTCATTGATGGCGGACATTGCCGCATCATACCTGTTGCCTTCACCGAAAGGGGCAGTCATGCTGCCGGACACATCAAGGGCGAACTGGATATTGGTGAGCTTTTTCTTGGTCTTTGGCTCGGACAACTGCTGAGGACCTGCCAGCAGTAGGACAGTGACCGCCAACAGCAACGCCGGAAGGGAGGCTGTGAATGCGAGCAGCGCCGACCTGATCCTCCTGCGGGGGTGCCTTCCGCCATCCACCGGGATGGCAACTTGGTGCCCGGCACCTTTACCCTGCCATACCCAGATGAATACCCCAGCGGGTATAACAAGCAAGATTAGCAGCAGGGGATAGGCAAACATTTCTATTGGTCAATGCATTCCTTGGTTTTTCCCGCTGCGTTACGGTATGGTTCCAGGAGCACTTCGAGGTCAACCGGTGATTGCGGGTTCGGCTTATGCAGCCAGTCCTCCAGCTGCTCGAGCAACAGGCCCGCTTCTTTATGCTGTCGGATTTCAGCAAGTGCCGTGACAGGCGTTTCACATTGCAGATTGAGCCGATCCCGCCAAAAACCAATGAGAGAGCGTTCCAGTTTCGCCTGCCCCGCGGTCCCAAGCCTGCCGTCGCGGGCTGCCTCGACCAGAGGATGCAACCGATCGGCAATGTCCTCGGGATCGCCCGATGATGTATTGGACTGACCCTTTCGCCTTCTTTTGATCAGCAATAGAATGAGCGGGCAGATTACCCAGATAATGCCGGCAATGATCAGCATGTTCCAGTAACCTCCGATCCTGGGCAGTTTCCCGGCACCCGGCGAGTTTGGCTGCAGGCGATCTGCCGCCAAGACACCTTCAAACTTCACCGATAGCCTTGCCAGATCATCGGTTGATGTCCCATCCTTGCGTTGCAGGTAGTCGCAGAGGTCAAATTCCCCTTGTTGCAGCCCGCAGTAGCTTAAGTCATACCTGAAGGAGCTGCCATGTGGCCTGGTTGCGGTAATTCGGAGTATAATCTCAGTGTCCTGTTGCAGAGGCCTGGTTTCCAGCATGGTGCCGGGAAGAACCAAGTCCCGGATTTCACTGTAGATGCCGACCGGGCTTTTTCTTGCCTGCAAATCATTGGCAGGGTCGCCCTGAGTGGTGGCCATCCAGACGGGCATGAAAAAGAACAGCAGGCTTTTCATTTTAACGTGCATTCCGGCCGAGAAGTGAGCGTGACTTGAAGAAATTACGCAGTTTGTGAACCATAGGCTCATTGGTCCACAGGCATAGGTGATCAATCCCCGCACGGCTGAGTTCATCAGCAAGGGACTCCGGCTCCTTGATTCCGGGATTATTCCTGACAATTGAGCTTACTCCTGTTTCTGCTTCGCGGACACGGACAAAACCCGCACCCCTCAATGTTTTTTCTGCAGGATCAACCAGCTGCAGGGTAATACAGTCATGCTTTTGTGCTGCTAGTTTGAGCACAGACATGGCTTCGGGATCGTGAAGGTCTGAGATTGTGATGATCAATGCGCGACTGGCAAGGCTGGGAAGCAGATTGTTGAGCTTGTCACCGAGTCGTGTTGTTTCATCCATCCGATAGTATCGCAACCGGTGCAGCCATTGCAGGATGCGATCCTTCGAGAGGCTGGGTTTGATAACAAGATCCCTTTCGCCAACTCCAACCACACCCACCGGACTGATGCGCTCAAGTGCCGCAAAAGCAATGCCGCCTGCAATCTGCAGGGCCTGGGCATATTTGCTGAGTTGCCCTGAGGCAATGGTCATGGATGCTGAAGTGTCGATCAGCAGGTAGACAGGCATGCGCTTTGGGCTCTCGTATTCCTTAACGTGAAACTGTCCTGTGCGAGCCGTGACACGCCAGTCGATTGACTTGATGGGGTCGCCGATCTCGTAGCGCCGCGACTGCACATATTCAATGCCGGCACCCAGGAAAGGGGAGCGGTCACTGCCATAGCCGAGGTCGTTGGCGAGTTTCTTAACCGCGATTAAGAATTGTCGCGAGTCGAGCCGGTCACAAGCCTCAAGACAATGTTGCTGCATAAGAACTGGAGTGATTGATGCCGCTGACCTGTCGCTTGCTTATCCCATTTCCCTGAGGATTTCATTCAGTATATCGGCAGCGGTCAGGCCCTCGGCAAGGGCTTCATAGTTAAGACGAATCCGGTGTAGCAGGACATCCTCAGCAAGCGCGAAAAGGTCATCAGGAACCGCGTAATTGCGTCCATGGATCATGGCCCGGGCCCTTGCTCCCTTGATCAAGGCGATCCCTGCCCTTGGGCTTCCGCCAAGTTCAATGCTTGGGTGAGTACGGGTGCGGCCTACGAGCTCGACAACATGCTTAATGAACACCTCGCTGACATGCACCCGGTGCGTCTGGTCAATGGCATTATTCAAGTCTTCAGCCCCGCCCACGGGTTCGTCAGAGACGATATCAAATTCGGTGTTGGCAACGGCACCCTGGCCCTCTTTCTGGATGCCAAGATCAAGGTTGCGCTTCAGGATCTCCTCTTCTTCATCAACATCCGGGTAATCAAGCCGGTGGCACAACATGAAACGGTCAAGCTGTGCCTCGGGGAGTTCAAATGTGCCGCTCTGCTCAATCGGGTTCTGGGTTGCAATGACGAGGAAGGGTACGGGCAGGCGATAGGTTTCATCACCAAGTGTCACTTTACGTTCCTGCATCGCCTCAAGGAGTGCGCCCTGGACTTTGGGTGCCGCTCGGTTAATCTCGTCTGCGAGCAGCAAGTTGGTAAAAACAGGCCCCTTACGGGTTGTGAATGTAGCAGAAGACTGGTCGAGTATTTCGGAACCAAGGATATCGGCAGGCAGGAGGTCAACGGTAAACTGAACGCGTGAGAATTCGAGGTGTATCGCCTTGCCAAGGGCATTGACCAAGAGCGTTTTGGCAAGGCCGGGCATACCCTGCAGCAGGATGTGTCCGCTCGTAAAAAGAGCGATCAGCAGCCTTTCCACAACCTGATCCTGCCCAACAACGACCGTTCCGACGCGAGTGCGAATGTTCTCGATAAACTCCGTGACTTTTTCCTCTTTATCCATTGGATGGCATGGCTACACGCTTAGCCAGCTTCACAGGGTCGCCCACTTTGTGTGGGATTCCAGTGGGATAAAAGTAATTAATCACGCTCTTGGATCGGCTTTATCGCGGGCTGGGAGTCTGGACCCGTGTAATCGGTCAGGGGTCGGTAGAGGCGGTTATCGTCGAGTTGCTCCAGAATCTGGGCCGTCCATCCCGCCGCACGGCTGATGGCAAAGATCGGTGTAAAAAGGTCCGTGGGGATGCCAAGGCTGTAATAGACCGTTGCAGAATAGAAGTCGACGTTGGCATTGAGCCCCTTGCGCTCCTTCATGATTTCAGCGATCCGCTCTGACATGTTGATCCACTTTGGATCACCCAGTTCCTCAGTAAGCTTGATCGCCATTTTGCGCAGGTGTGGAGCGCGTGGGTCGAGTACCTTGTAGACACGGTGCCCGATACCCATGATTTTTTCCTTCCGCTCAAGTTTACCCTCTACGTAGGCGTCCACGGCATCTTCTGAACCAATTTCCTCAAGCATATGGATGACGCCTTCATTGGCTCCACCATGCAGTGGCCCTTTCAGTGTACCGATGGCTGAGGTGATTGCAGAGTAAATATCACTGAGCGTTGCAATGGTTACCCGTGAACTGAAAGTGGACGCATTCATGCCGTGGTCGGCATGCAGGATATAGGCGACATCGAGGGTCTTGGCGGCATCGGCTGATGGCTCCTCTCCATTGATAAGGTAAAGAAAGTGGGCAGCCTCATTGAGTTCGGGATGGGGATCTATGATATCAAGCCCCTGCCTTGCACGGTGATAACCTGCAACGATAAGAGGAATTTTTGCGATAATGGCCAGCGCCCGGTCCTCATTGAGTGAACGGTCCTGGTGCTTGCCCCGATTGTCATAAAGCCCGAGCATCGATAACCCGGTGCGAACCACGTCCATTGGCCCGGCGTCTTCCGGGGCGGATTTCAAGAAATTGATAATTCCCTCCGGAAGGTTGCGGTGACTGCGCAGGGTTTCTGTAAGGCTCTCGAGCTCTGCGAGGTTTGGTAATTTGCCGTTGTGCAGCAAATGCACAACCTCTTCAAAGGTGGTAGCCTCAACCAGTTCGTCAATCGTGTAGCCAAGGTAGGATAGGGTTCCTTCAGAGCCTACAACGTTACTGAGTTTTGATTCGTTGGCGATAATGCCTTCAAGTCCTTTTGCTGCTAATGCCATGTGTTCTTTCAATTAAAGGATTGATCAGCCAGAGGCTTCGAGTCTGGGTGCGGGGGCGAGAATCTTAGCGGAAGGTATGACACTTGGCAAAGTCCTTTTATCCTTTTGCTTCAGGATATGAGCCTCGGGCCATGAATAGCCCGTAATCGCTGCCCAAAAGGTAAGCGGACAGGTTGGTTTAACGGGGTATGGGTATGGATCAAGCGGCTTTTTCCCGCGGTTACAGGAGCTTGGCCAGCGTTGAGCCCATTTCCGATGGTGTTTGAGCAACAGCGATCCCGGCAGCGACCAGGGCTTCTTTTTTGGCTTCAGCGGTACCCTTACCGCCGGAAATGATGGCACCTGCATGCCCCATGCGGCGCCCTGGCGGCGCGGTGGCACCGGCAATGAAGGCGGCAATCGGTTTATTACAGTGCTCCTTGGCCCATGCTGCGGCCTGCTCTTCAGCATCACCGCCTATTTCCCCGATCATGATGATGGATTCTGTTTCGGGGTCCTCATTAAAGAGCTTCAGGATATCAAGATGACTGGTCCCGTTGATAGGGTCGCCGCCAATACCGATGCATGTACTTTGGCCAAGACCGAGTTGGGTTGTTTGCCATACTGCCTCATAGGTCAGAGTCCCGGACCTTGAGACAACACCCACGGAACCTTTCTTGTGAATGTAGCCGGGTGCGATGCCGATCCGGCAGCCGCCGCTTGACTGGGGTCCTTCACCGGGAGTTACAATGCCCGGGCAGTTGGGTCCAATGAGGCGGGTGCTGGAGCCTTGCATTTTTGCCGCCACGCGCATCATGTCCATGACGGGGATGCCCTCGGTAATGGCAACGACAAGTTCCACTCCTGCATCCACGGCCTCGAGTATGGCATCAGCGGCAAATGGAGGCGGGACAAAAACGGCCGAGACCGTTGCGCCGGTTTCTGAAACGGCCTCCTTGACAGTATTGAAAACCGGGACCGTTTCCGCGAATACCTGGCCACCCTTGCCTGGCGTGACACCGGCGACGACCTGTGTCCCGTATTCAATGCTTAGATTGGCATGTTGGCCGCCAAAGCTGCCGGTAATACCCTGAATGAGAATTTTTGTGTCTGGCTGAACGAGTATGGACATCGATGAATGGATTTTTAAGGATTGGAAGTTGACGCAAAATCATGCGGCGATTGCCGCCACTGCTTTCTGTGCGGCATCCGCGAGGTCGTCGGCTGCGATCAGGTTCACGTCTGACCGGGAAAGGGTTTCTTTGCCTGCCTCAACGTTGTTGCCTTCAAGGCGAACGATGAGGGGAATTCCAAGGTCGACCTGTTTGCACGCGGCAACGATTCCCTGTGCGATGACGTTGCAGTCCATGATGCCTCCGAAAATATTGACCAGGATGCCTTTTACGTTGGCATCTGCCAGGATGATCTTGAACGCATTGGTAACCTGCTCTTCCGTGGCTCCGCCCCCGACATCCAGGAAATTGGCCGGTTCTCCACCATAGTATTTGATGATATCCATGGTGGCCATGGCAAGGCCGGCACCATTGACCAAGCAGGCGATGTTTCCATCCAGGCCAATGTAATTGAGATCATATTCCGAGGCGGCAACTTCTCGGGGATCTTCCTCGGAAGTATCGCGCATTGCTGCAATTTCCGGCTGACGGTAAAGGGCATTGTCATCGAAGCCAAACTTTGCATCAAGGGCAAGTAATTGCCCATCGGGAGTTGTTACCAGCGGGTTGATTTCAACCATGGAGCAATCACAGGACAGGAAGAGTTCATGCAGGGCATCCAGCAGGCCTGCAAACCGGGTGGCGATGTCGCCCTGAAAGCCAAGGCCTTCAGAAATCTCACGGACCTGATTTTCCTGGAGGCCGGCCAGAGGATCAATGGCCGAGCGCAGGATTTTCTCCGGGTTTGTCTCGGCCACCTCCTCAATATTCACGCCGCCTTCCTCCGAAGCGACAATGACAGGGCAACGCCCTTCCCGGTCCATAAGAATAGCGAGGTAGTATTCCTTCTCGATGTCGACTGCCTGGGCAACCATGACCTTGTTGACAACTTTCCCTATTTCCCCCGTTTGGTGCGTAACCAGGGTCTGGCCAATCATTTTTTCGGCAAGAGATGCAACCTCATCGGGGTCGGCTGAAAGGTGGACACCCCCCTGGAACCCGTTCTTAAATGTTCCCTTGCCCCTGCCCCCGGCATGCACCTGTGCCTTGATGACGACCTGCCCGCCGATTTCCGAGGCTATGGCCCGCGCTTCATCGGCATTTTCTGCTACCTTTCCAGCCGGTGTCGGCACACCGTATTTTGCGAAAAGTTCCTTGGCTTGATATTCGTGGATATTCATGATTCTTTAGTGGCGGCGGGCACCTTAGAGGCAGGGCAATGAGTGGTCAAGAGATGCTCAAATTCTACCGGCAGCCCTGCCTGCCATGTACCAAACCCGGGGATTGACATGCGGTGGCAGTGTAGGGCCTGCCTTGGCATCAAGAGCATTTCCTCAAGTTCTTGTGTCCAGCCATTTTCAATGAAATCAAGGTAACAATTTTCATCAGGCCCGTAGATCTTGTCACCCACGATTGGAAACCCCGCCTGCTTTGAATGCACGCGGATCTGGTGCATGCGCCCGGTTTTTGGAGAAACCCGAAGAAGAGTGAGTTCGCCGTGTTGTTCAAGGGTTTCAAAGCTCGTGCAACAGGGAGTGCCTGCGGGATGAGGGATCTGCTTGACCCAGATGGCGGACTCCTCTACTTCCCCGGCCCGAAGGATCGGATCTGAGATGGTGAAACGGTTTTGTGTCGGTGTGCCATGGACAACGGCAACATATTCTTTACTCACTCTCCTTTCCTGCATGGCAAGGCTGAGCTTGCGCGCCGTTTCTTTGTTCTTGGCAACAATGACAACGCCACTGGTCTCGCGATCCAGACGGTTAATAATCGAGAGTGTGGCCCCGTTGGCAATTTCATAGGCCAGCAGTTCCTGCAGGCCGTCAAGAAGGGTAGGCGGATTGCCGGGCACGCTGGGGTGAATGAGCAATGGGGCCGGCTTATCGACAACGATGTAATCTACGGTTTCCTTTATAACCGTAAAATCCGGGTTGTGAGCAACACGCATGTCCGTGGCCCGTGACAAGAAAATCCTGCCGGAGAGGTGAAGATACCCGACGCCGGCTTTTTCGTTAATCTTCTGAATCGTCGTTACCTAGGGCATCAGAAACATTTTGCAGGGCATCAATGAATTCTTCCAGATTTTCAGCTGGCAGCATGATGGTGTCGCGCCGTCCCCGGACATCCTCAGTGATCTTGAGGAATTTACCCCTGTTGTTGGCCTTCAGGTCTATAAAGAATGTTTTCCTATCCGAGAAAATTTTCTCGGTATGGAGTGGCTCGTCGCGATAGCGCTTCTGTTCGGTGTCTTCTTCTTCTTCTTCTTCAAACATACCAGTTTGGATTTGTTTCTTTACCTCTCAAATTCTCACTGACAACGCTTCCCCCAAAAGGGAACCAGCTGCCGCCTGCATATTCACCTGCAGCAGAATTTCTAAGGAAGCGGATGCTAACGGGATAATTCCACTCAGGCAACCCTGTTTTGAAGCTTTTGTCTGCTTTCTTTCATCCTGCCAGGAGCAGGTGAAGGAACCGGTTTTATTGGATTCCACAGGCTTTGCGAACCCTTTCCATTGTTTTTGCAGCAGTCTCTCTCGCCCTTGAAGCGCCTTGCCTCAATATTTTATCAACCTGCCCGGGGTCAGCCAGCAGCTCTTCCCGCCGCTCTCTCATGGGCTTGAAAAATTCCCAATAGGCAGAAAAAAGTCTTTTTTTGAAATCCCCGTAACCGCACCCGCCGGTTTTAAAGTCATTTTCCATGGTTGCAATCTCGGCGTCTGAGGCAACAAGCCGATACAGGTCCATGATAATTGAGTCTGCCGGATCCTTGGGTGCTTCAACCGGGGTGGAGTCCGTGACAATCGACATGATTTTTTTACGCGTTGCCTTTTCATCGCCGAAAATTTCCAGGGTGTTGCCATAACTCTTGCTCATTTTTTTTCCATCCAGTCCGGGGACCTTGGCATTTACCTCGCGTATCTTTGGCTTTGGAATCACGAGGACCTCCCCGAACCGATTGTTGAATTTCAAGGCAATGTCACGGGTAACCTCCAGATGTTGTTTCTGGTCTTCCCCTACGGGGACGATGTCGCTGTCGTAGATGAGAATGTCGGCAGCCATCAGTACCGGGTATGCGAACAGGCCATGCGTGGCTTCATGCCCCCGGGCGGTTTTATCCTTGTATGAGTGACACCTCTCGAGAAGGCCCATCGGTGTGACAGTGCTCAGCAACCATGAGAGCTCGGCAACTGCCGGGACATCGGACTGGCGGAAAAATGTGGCCTTGATCGGGTCAAGCCCGCAAGCAAGGAAATCAACGGCAACATTATGCACGTTTTCACGAAGTTCCTCAGGGGAGTGTACAGTGGTAAGCGAGTGGTAATCGGCGATGAAGTAAAACGCTTCACCATCGTCCTGCAGATGGATGGCAGGATCCATCATGCCGAAATAGTTGCCGACATGCAGGCGGCCGCTGGGTTGAATGCCGGAAAGAATGCGCATGGATTTATTCAGTGGGTAATCATCCGGTTAGCCTTTACCGTGTCAAGCTGGTGGTTGACGCAATTTGCCGATTTAGCCGGATTCCAGTGTGCACGGGACAAGTATGGCATCACTCATGCCATGGATGATTTTCTTGTCGGATGGCACGAGGGTAGCAAGTATGCCGCAGAGTTTCACTTTGGGTTTTGCAGGATTTTCCCCGGAGAGAAAATAATAGGGTCGGAGCAGGGCCCTGACTGGCATCTCCTGGATTTTGCCCGTGGATTCATCCCAAAAAGGATGGTTGAAGACCCTGGCCCGTTTAAACTCCTGCATGATCCAGGGCTGTGCCGGAAAGTCCTCAAGGGCCCTTTCAACCGCTTGCTGCCATCGGTCCGCGGGCAAATCCTCGCCGATCCGGACACTGCGACTGCCCCATGCCAGCTCTGAGAAACCACTGACTTTAAGAACGAGGGCCCTTTCTTTCTGTGAGAATTCCCCAAGTTGCCGCCAGTCAGTGATGCCAAGGCGGGGCAATTCAGCGTGATGGGGTATCGGGGAGGGGTCAAGAATCCAGCTGAAGGGGAAAAAATCCGCGAGACGTTGACGCAGGGTTTCACGCAGCTGTGCTCCCCAGAAATCGCGCAATGGTCGTGACCAGAACAACGCCATCCACATTTTTTCCTCAAGGTAGGCTTTACAGGGAGGAGTAAGCTTGATTTTTTCCTCTGCAGCAGCTTTGAAGAGGGCATTTGCTGACGGAATGTTCTTATGGTCAAAAAGCTCAAAGAAACGATATACCGAACGGCGGCCCGGTTTGTAATTCTCAGCATCACACACAAGGTAGGCATCATCCCCGTAAAGCTTGTTTAGCTGCAAGGAGAACCACTCCATCTCTGGCCTGTAGTCAGCGGATTCCCTGCTGATGACAATATCTGCACCATCCGGCAGAATGGAATGAAAACCCTGTGCCATACCATCGACACCTCCAACCAGAGACGGCTCAAAGGTGGAAAAAACCTGGTTCAGCCAGGCTGTCAGGCCGATGCCGCCTGGCACACTGTCGAGCTCGGTGATTGCAAACCCCTCTTCACCCCAGATCAGGTCCGGGCGTAAAATTCTGGGAACTTCTTCCCGCAGTGCGGGGTGCCGGGCATAATCTATCAGGGCTTGCGGCTTGCCGGCATCGAGATAGCCGGCTAGCCAGGCCGGGGCTTTGCCCCTCACGCTTTGGCGGTAAAGGGTGTTGGCGGCCGATTGGAACACCGCTAGTTGGTGCCCGAGACGCTCGAGTTTTTCTACAGTCTTGGGGGAGAGCGCCAGTGGTTTTGGTGACAACAGCCACTGCTTGTTTGCAAAAAGGCCTCCCTGAGGGAGGGAGGTGCGAAGTGCATCGATGCGTTCTCCTGGCAGATTGTTTTTTATGCCGTTGTTCTGGCTCATGCGTTGGCGTGCCGCAAATGGCTGGATATGCCGCTATTTTAATCCCCGCAGGGCAGCACGGATGAATTCGTCTGCATCCGGTTCTCCCTCGTGTTCAGCTGCAGCTTTTTTGATAGCCTTGGCGGCATCAGCTTGCTTGTAACCAAGTGAGATAAGTGCCAGAACAGCATCATTAACAGCCCTTGCAGCCGTCCCGGCCATGTTGTCCTGGCTGGCCGCGGCCCAGGCCTCCGTCACACCGATTTTATCCTTGAGTTCAAGGACAATCCGTTCAGCGGTTTTTTTGCCAAGACCGCTGATGGTGGAAAGTGCTGCAATGTCGCTGCGAATCACTGCATCCTGGAATTCGCCTACCGACATGGCGCTGAGAACAGCAAGCCCAAGCTTGGGGCCGATGCCCGAGACACGGTTTATGAGCAAGCGGAACAGGTCACGTTCATCATGGGTTTGAAATCCGTAAAGGGTTTGTTCCTGTTCGCGAATATGCAGGTGGGTAAGTATTCGGATATTCTCGCCGGCAGGCGGTGTGTTGTCGCTGGTCGACAAGGGTACAAGAATTTCATAGCCAATGCCCCGGATGTTTAATACCAGGCGACCAGGCAGGTTTTCGATTATCTCGCCGTCAAGGAAAGTGATCATAAGAAGAACTTGTGGATATTGTGCTTGGCAAAGAGTGGCTGAAGTCTGTCGGAAATCGATGATTGCTACAAGGCCAACAGTGTATGAGATTTAAAGGCCATGATTGGTTGCAGGTATCGCTTAGGTTTCATTGTTTTTCTTTATCTGGCGGCGGCGGGGGTAACGGCTGGCATTTCAAATCCGCAAGAGGACGTCCGTAAGCCTCAACAACCAGAGAAGCATCTGCTGTTAATTCAACCCCGTAATCTGTCCGCAGGGGTATATGTTCTGATGCCAGGTGCCAGGGATACGACATACTCTGCGGCTTATCAGGGGAGGATTGGTCCGCGAAATTACCAAAGGGCAGAATTCAGGAAGGCATTTCCCGGAGGGTGGAGGCAATTTGTCAAAAGAGGAAAAAAAGCTGCTTCAGATCACTTAAAAACCCTAAAGCCGAAATATATAAGAAATTCCAAGAAGATCATAGAATATGCGGTGCTGGAGTCTGAAAATCCTCTGACGGCGACCACGATCGTGGTTGATGAATTCCGGGATCTTTTCAAGGAAACCATTGGTGATGAACTTCTTATAGTTATCCCGAACCGTTATGCAGTGTATGTTTTCCCGAAGCTGGCCAGCACCATTGGGGATTACCAGCAAAAGTTCATGCAATTGTTTCGTGATGCTGTTTATCCGGCAAGCAGTGAAATTTTTGAGGTAAATCGTCAAGGTTTGCGGACATTTGGCAGCTTCAAAGAGGGCTAAATGTTCAAAAATATCATTTTTATTCAGCAATAATCACCAATTTATGTTATGGTAATTATAGAAAACTGCTCTCACGACGCATTTTGGGTGTTTAAATCGTCATTAGTGACTGAATTCCGTGGTAATGTGACGCGTGTGTGATACAGTTAATCAACTATGGCTACAACACGCAGAACCCGGTTTTCCCGGAGAATTCCCGATCACGTAACAGACGAATTGGTGGAGGTTCTTCAAGACAGTGAGACTTATAAGTTCAATAATCTTTTTGAACGCGTTTACGAGAATCTTAAGGAGAAAAATGCAGTAAGTGGTGGTGAAGAAATGCTCCGCTTGCGCGCTTATGAAAAACTCCAGAACCTCGTAACTCGCGGCCTTGTACTGAAGGACGGTAAGACTTACAAGGGTCTTGATGGCATTGAGCAGGCATCCAGTGCCTATGCAGCAGCCCAGCAATCCTAGGTTGCTTTCCATATCCCTCGTCTATTCATTAATAGTTTAGATAACCTCATCAGGGTCGCCTCTTACAAGAGGCGACCCTTTTTTTCGCTCTTCCCTTAAAACGAGCAGCTAATGGTATGGATGACTCCGTGGGTTTAATACTGCTTAAAGCTTGAAGAATATTCCCGCAGCATTGAGATTACGACCGGGCTTTTAAAAAATGCTAGAACAATATTTTCCGGTACTCCTGCAGTTTATGATCGCAACGGGTTTTGCGGTTACCACTCTTCTGTTGAGTGTGATGCTTGGCAAAAGTGCCCGGCGTAACAGCATGAAGGATTCCCCTTATGAGTGCGGCATGCTTCCTCTTGGACAGTCACAGCCACGCTTCAGCGTGAAATTCTATCTGGTGGCAATGCTGTTCGTCATTTTTGATATCGAGGTCGTCTTTATGTATCCCTGGGCATTGACGTTCCGGGATTTTGTCAACAACGGTCAGGGAGCCATGGTGTTCTGGAGTATGTCCGGCTTTGTTGGAATTCTCTTGGTTGCCTATCTTTATGCCCTCAAGAAGGGGGCACTAAGCTGGAAATCCTGATTGCGCCGCTGCCAAGGCTCACGCCGGACCAAGGCGCGGGGAGGCGTCATTACATGCAAAGTGAAATGGGCCTTAACAGGTTTATAATGGCGCAGGAAGCCATTTACGATTTGGCCCTGCAAGAACTGCACAAAGGCAAAAAACAAGGACACTGGATGTGGTATGTGTTTCCCCAAATAGCCGGGTTGGGAAACAGTCTAAAAGCACGAGAGTATGCGATCAGGGATCTGGATGAAGCCAGGCAGTTTATCCTGCACCCCCTGCTCAGTGACAGGCTGGTCCAGTGCGCGAAAGCCCTCCTGATGCACGAAAATGGATCTGCTGATGAGATACTTGGTGGTATAGACGCAATGAAACTCAAGTCATCAATGACCTTGTTTCATCTTGCCACACGAGGAGAAGAGGCGGTTTTCAAAAAAGTGCTGGACCAGTTCTATGGTGGGCAGCACTGCCGTTACACAGCAGGGACAATAAGCACGGGTTAAAGGCTCCGGCAGGACGTTTCCAGCATTGTGGATGCTAGTGTGCCTTGCAGAATTCCTCAAAGCGGTCAAGGCCCTCCTTGATAACAGGCAAGCTGGTCGCATAGCTCAGGCGGATGCTGTAATCATGGCCAAATGCAATGCCGGGAACCGTGGCAACCTGCATGCGGCTGAGCAGTTTCTCTGCAAAATTAAGCGACTTGATACCCGTTTTTTCAATGTTGACCAAAAAATAGAAGGCTCCCTTAGGTTCAATTGTTGAGACATTGCCGATCGCTTCCAGGCGGCTAAGCATATATTGCCGTCGGATATCATATTCGGCAACCATGTCGCTGATTTCGGCATTTTCGCCGGCAAGGGCGGCGATGGCACCATACTGGGCAAAGGTGGTCGGGTTGGATGTACTGTGACTCTGGATTGTGTCTATGGCATCAGCAATCTCCTTGGGTGCAGCGGTATAGCCGAGGCGCCACCCGGTCATGGAGTAAGCCTTTGATAACCCGTTAATGGTTATGGTCAGATTGCGAATTTCATCACTAAGTGAAGCCATGCTGTGATGCTCGGTTCCATCATAGGTAATCTTCTCGTAAATTTCGTCCGAGAGAATCAGGATATCCTCTGAGGCGGCCACTTCACCAATTGCGGCAAGCTCCTCCTTGGTATAGACGGCGCCTGTGGGGTTATTGGGGGAGTTGACGATGACCATCTTGGTTGCCCCGCTCATGGCATTGTCAAACTCCTCAGCAGTCATTTTCCACCCGTTTTCCTGCTTGGTCTCAACAAAGACGGGTTCAGCACCAATAGACCTGACCATTTCCGGGTAACTTGTCCAGTATGGTGAAGGGATAATGACTTCATCCCCGGCATCGCAACACGCCATGATTGCATTAAAGCATGAGTGCTTGGCACCACAGTTAACGACAATCTGTTCAGGCTCATAGTTAATGTGGTTTTCTTCGCGGAGTTTCTTGGCTATGCCTTTACGCAATGCCGCAATGCCCGCGACAGCCGTGTATTTGGTCTGGCCGTCCTGTAAAGCCTCTATAGCGGCATCCTTGATAAACTGGGGCGTGTCAAAATCCGGTTCCCCTGCGCCAAAGCTGCACACGTCAATGCCTTCCTCCCGCATTTCTTTGGCCTGACTGGTTATCGATAGGGTAAGTGAAGGACTAAGATCGGCGATCGTTTCGGCTACAAATTCCATTTTGCTATGGTGGGTGAGTCGTTTGCTGGTGCGGTGGATGGAGAATAATAAAAAAGGCTTCCGCGTCGCGGAAGCCTTCTGGCTTAAAATATGCTGTCAGACTGCCGCGATGGCGAGTGCGTTCTGCTTTAGCCCATCATCGCTTAGATTCAAGAACAAATCGCCAATAATAAGGTTAAAGTGCAACAGTTACAGCAGAACTGGCTGCAACCGCCTTGTCGCGGGCACCCTCTATGGAAGAGCCCCTCGCTACGGCAACACCCATGCGGCGTTTCCCGGAAACCGCCGGTTTGCCAAAAAGGCGCAATTGGGTGTCCGGCTGCTGCAGGGCGTGGTCGAGTTTTCCGAAAACAACATTTTCCGAGTCACCCTCAACCAAAATGACACTTGAAGCACTTGGGCCATGTTGATGGATGTTTGGAACAGGCAGGCCAAGAATAGCGCGTGCATGAAGAGCAAACTGGGAAAGATCCTGGGAAATCAGGGTCACCAACCCGGTATCGTGCGGACGCGGAGAGACCTCGCTGAAGATCACTTCGTCATTCTTGATAAACAACTCGACTCCGAAGATCCCGCGACCTCCCAATCCGCCGGTAATGGCCTCGGCCACTCTCCGTGACTCAGCGCGCGCTACCTCACTCATTGGTTGGGGTTGCCAGCTCTCACGGTAGTCACCATCGGTTTGGATATGGCCAATTGGTTCACAAAATGAAGTGCCGCCCGCATGCCGGATCGTCAGTTGGGTAATCTCGTAATCAAAATCGACAAACCCCTCGACGATCACCTTTCCGGCGCCGGCCCTCCCGCCCTCCTGGGCATATTGCCATGCCCGGTCGATATCATCATCACACTTTATGGTACTTTGCCCCTTGCCGGAGGAACTCATGATCGGCTTAATGACACAGGGGATGCCAATATCGGACACAGCCTCCCTGAACTCCTGCTCGGTAGCGGCAAAGCGGTAGGGTGAGGTTTTCAGTTCCAGTTCCTCAGCGGCAAGACAGCGTATACCTTCTCTGTTCATGGTGAGCTTGGTGGCCCGCGCAGTTGGGATCACGTTAAAGCCTTCCTCTTCAAGCTGGACAAGGGTGTCCGTTGCGATGGCTTCCACCTCGGGGACAATGAGGTCTGGCTGCTCTGCTTCAATTACGCGCCGCAGAGCGTCGCCGTCAAGCATGTCAATTGTGTGTGCGCGGTGGGCGACCTGCATGGCAGGTGCATTTGCATAGCGGTCAATGGCAATTACCTCGCAGCCCAGGCGTTGCAACTCAATGACCACTTCTTTGCCGAGCTCACCTGATCCGCAAAGCGCGACCTTGGTGGAAGTCTGGGAGAGTGGAGTGCCGATGGATGTCATTACTAAATAATCAGGGTTTCAACCCTATGTTTTATGTCGGGGAGCATTTCAGAACAATGGCATTTTTCATTTACCGGCCGAACTCATGAAAAAACAGCAGTGGCACAGGCACGAAATATCTCCCGGAGCAATGTCTGGCGGAAGAAATGTTGTGCACCGGTGTGCTTGAGCGTGGGATCAGGTGCGGAATATGCCGCGGGTGATATCTTGGCAGAAAGAGGGAGCCTATTGCTATTTCTGGTCGATCGAGCGTATCTCAATATTCCGGAAATGAACCGGGGAGGAATGGTTTTGCAGGCCGATGACCCCTTCCTTTCGCTTCAGTCCAGGTATACGCGGATTTTTTGTGGCGAGAGTGGCGAGATTTGCGCTGACAACATGTTTTTTGTTTACCCAGACGTCGCACTGCTGACCGGTACAGCGGATGCGCACGGTCTGCCATTGCCCGGCTTTTTTTGTTGCCCGCACGGATGGTGCCACAACGGCATAAATGGCCCCGGTAAACTGGTTGGGCTTAAGGTTTTTCCATTTTTCGCCATAGTCATCCAGTACCTGTATCTCAAGCCCGCTTATCCAGGGAGCTCCCTGCTTCGGCGCCCTGATAAAAATGCCGCTATTGCCATCTTTGGGTATTTGATATTCCAGTCGCAGTTCAAAATCTGAGTATTTTTGTTTTGTTGCGATCCAGCTCGAACCCGCTTCCCCCGTGCAGGAAAGCACTCCATCTTTGACCTTCCAATTGTTGGTCGCCCCCCCAATGCCTTCCCAACCATCAAGGTCCTTTCCATTAAAGAGTGGTTTAAATTCCGGCGGTTTGGCGCTGACGTGGCCAATAGTCCAGATGATTCCGAGAAGCAAAAGTTTCATGTCCCTGAATTTTAACCCATTTCTTGTTCGGACGGCAATCCAAAATGACTTTGGTTGCCGTGATTATCAGGGCAAAAAAAGACCACTGTATACAGTGGTCTTTTTTCTTTTAACCCTTTGCTGTCCTATCAATTCTATGATTGCTCATTTTCATCTTCCTGCTCCCCCGACATGGCTTTTTTAACAGCCGTCTCTATTTCTGTATACAGCTTTTCATTGGCCTTGAGTGCATCTTTTGCCGCGTCCCGGCCCTGTGCCAGTTGCTCCCCGTTATAACTAAACCATGATCCACGCTTAAGCAGGATATCGTGTTCAAGGGCAAGGTCGAGAAGTGAACCGACAGCAGAGATTCCTTCATTGTACATGATGTCAAACTCCGCTTCCGTGAACGGTGGGGCCACCTTGTTTTTGACAACCTTCAGCCTGGTACGATTGCCGTTAACGGTGCCGTCGGTATGCTTGATGGCCCCGATACGCCGTATATCTACCCGTACTGAGCTGTAGAATTTCAGGGCACGACCACCCGGGGTTGTTTCCGGATTGCCAAACATCACCCCGATTTTTTCCCGGATTTGGTTGGTGAAAATGCAGGTTGTCCTGGCCTTTGAGATCAAGGATGTCAGCTTGCGCATGGCTGCACTCATCAGCCTGGCCTGTGCCCCGACGGTTGAATCCCCAATTTCCCCGTCCAGTTCCTGCTTGGTAACAAGAGCGGCCACGGAATCGAGCACAATGACATCAAGGGCATTGGAACGAACCAATGTCTCGACAATGCGCAGCGCTTCTTCCCCTGAACTTGGTTGTGATACGAGAAGATCTTCCATGTTGACGCCCAATCGTTTTGCATATTGCGGATCCAGGGCGTGCTCGACATCGACAAAACCTGCCAATCCACCCTTTTTCTGCGCCTGGGCGATGGCGGTCAGGGTGAGTGTGGTTTTTCCTGAGGATTCCGGTCCATAAACTTCGATGATCCTTCCCCTGGGAAATCCGCCAACCCCAAGGGCGCGGTCGATCAGGAGGTTTCCGGTTGGAATCACATCGACATCCACCCGGTATTCATCTCCCATGCGGATGATGGACCCTTCTCCATAATCTTTTTGAATCTGCTGAATGGCCAAATCCAGGTTCTTGCTTCTGGCAGCGGCGATTTTTGCTGCCGCCGGGTCTTCTGCAGTGGACTTGTTTTTTGCCGCTTTTTTGGGTTCTGCGGCTTTGGGCTTTGAATCGGCGGGCTTGATGGGCATCGTGATGGCAGGCATAATCGTAATGTATTTTCTATAGTGAACACTTATACAGTGTTCAAAAATACAGTTACGGCAAGTTTTTTTTGCTGAAATTTAAGGGGTGTTAGTTTTCGGTGTTTTCAAATCAGGGTCAAGATCGCATTTCCGCACGGTTTTTCCGGCAAATATTCTCCTCTACCCCTGGAGTGGCCTAAAGGGTGCCTTGCTGGAACTGCTCAATGAGTTCGAAACGCATATTGGCCATGTTGATAATCTGCCAGGCAACAAAGATAAAGACGAACAGGTAAACAATGATGGGTATGGCTGAGGCCATTCGCTCAATGGCTCTTTCAGCTTCTTCTGTAAAGGTGGTGGACCATCGCTGCATTTCCTCGTCAAGGCATCCTGCTTCTTCGCTGGTGGCGTAGCTGCGGGCGAAGGCGGGAGGAAAATCACGCCCGGCGTTGGCAATCAGGGCAGGTCCGGCGGGATCGCCGTTTTCAACTTCCGGCAGGACGGCAAGATTGCAGGCAGCCATTATCCGGCCGCTTGCCGAGGCCTGAGCGGCGGCACGGATGGCCTTGCCCGGTCCGCTTCCGGATAAAATGTGAATGTGCATCACCTCGCAGAAGCGAGCCATGGCAAACTGCTGGCGCACCCTGCCCACCAGGGGGATGGCTCGCAAAATGCCATCGATGGTTGTTGACCGTGAGGCTTTCCTGCCGGCTGCACGCAACGTGATGAAACCGATGGCCAGAAGCAGGTAGATGCCGAACAGCGTTGCCGCCACGAGGATGGCCTGCCGCTGGAAATCACCGCTGATTACTGCCTTGGGCATTGCCGGCAGGATGACTGCGAGATGAAGCAGCAGGGCCGGGTAGAGTAACTTTGCCCGGATTTTTCTTGTGGCTTTTTCGCGGGTTTGGAAATAGCGGGCCAAGTGGGTGAATCCCTCTGCAATCCTGCCGCCCTCTTCTGCTGCCCTGATTACCGAGATTTCAAGCGATGTCAGGTTTGCCGATGTATTCTCAGCGGCCGTGGAGAGGTTTTTTCCCGCTTCAATCCCGTTTTGCAGCTCCTCAAGGAAACGTCGCTGGTTGCCGCAGGGCTTGGTATCAAGTGCTGCTGCCGTGGCGTCCGTAATGGCGAACCCGGCGCCGGAGAGCTTTGCAAGCTCGAAATATAGCATGGCCTTGTGGTGGTCTTTGAGCGGCATGTCAGCTATCAATCAACGGATTGTGGTACTCTTGGGCAGGCGGGACGTGACCGCCAGTGATTACTCGGGTTTTACCTGTTCATTCTGGCGTTAATGATTGCCAGTATACTGATTGCACCATCCTGTTTGGCTTTTTTTGTGAGGGGATTGGCAAGTATTAAGTGAGGGAAGGATTGCAAATTGTCTTTTAGGGGTATGCTTATGGGTGTCTGTCAGCCAAGAGGATATTGATTGTGCCCATATGCGTGTCGCCCTGAGGGAGGCTGGCAAGGCCGTGGGATTGACCAGCCCCAACCCGCCAGTCGGATGCGTGATTGCCAGAGGGACAAAGATTCTGAGCAGGGGGCATCATCGCCGTGCCGGCGGACCGCATGCGGAGATTGAAGCCATGCAGGGCCTTACGGCAAGGGCCCTGAAGGGATCGACGGCTTACGTGACACTGGAGCCCTGCTCAAGCAAGGGCAAGACACCACCTTGTGTCACCGCAATCAGGCAGGCGGGCATTGCCCGTGTTGTCTTCGGCAGCGAGGATCCCAACCCCATCAATAAAGGCAGGGCCGGAAGGATTCTGCGTCGCTATGGAATCAGGGTTCAGGGCGGGGTATTAAGCAGAGGCTGCGATGAGGTGATTCGCCCCTGGAGCAAATTCATCTCGACCGGTATGCCGTGGGTTATGGCCAAGGCGGCCACAAGCCTTGACGGCCGCCTTACCCGTCCGGCCAATGAAGGCCAGTGGCTGAGTTCAGCCGCTTCCCGCGTAGATGCCGGAAAACTGCGTGGCGAGGTTGATGCCATCCTGATTGGTGCCGGCACCCTGCGCGATGATAACCCGGCACTTACCCTGCGCGATCCTGCCTCCCTGAGGCGAGGCAAGCAGCAGCCCCTGCGCGTGGTTTTAACCAGAAAGGGTCGATTGCCCAAGGATGCGCAGGTTTTTACCGATTCGCATCGTGACCTGACGCTGGTTTACAGGGCAAAGAGCCTGCGGGCCGTACTGAAGGACCTGGCAGCAAAGCACGGTTGTGCCAGTGTCATGATTGAAGGCGGAGGCAAGCTGTTGGGGGATGCCTTTTCTAGGGGCTTGGTGGATGAGGCCTGCCTGTATATTGCCCCGATTTTTTGCGGTGCAGGTGGTGTGCCCCTTGTTGGCGCCTCCCTGCCTTCATCCAGGGGATTGCTTGATGCATCTGTAAAGCGATTTGGACAGGACGTGCGCCTTCGGGGCCTTGTGGGCAAGGCCAAGGTGGAGAAGAAGGGTTAACTGGCCTGAGAGTTTCACGGCATTCAGCGCGCTTTGTGGTAATGCAGGGTTGTCCATTTTCCTTTCTGCAGGGTTGCAGGTTCTGGCAACCCGGCGGCCTTAGCGGCAGCAAGAACCCCATCTTTGTGCTCGAGCAGGATTCCGGAAAGAATAAGGTGCCCACCGGGGATGAGCACATCATGAAGCTTTGCCATGTTGGGGATGAGTACATCGGCAAAGAGATTGGCAGTGATCACATCCCACCGGGTTTGCCCGGGGTTCCATTCAAAGAGATCTGCCTCATAGATGTCGACTGATCTGGCCTTGTTGCGCTTGATATTGCGCCGGGCCACACGGACTGCGGTAGGATCAAAATCAAATCCTTCCACAGTATCGGCACCCAGCCTTGATGCCGCGATTGCGAGCAACCCTGTTCCTGTCCCTGCGTCAAGCAGCGACCATGCGTGATTATTTCTCCGGTGCGATTTTGCAAGGTCTGCGATCAGTCGAAGACAGGTGGTGGTGGTGGCATGGTCGCCGGTTCCAAATGCCAGTTCAGCGGGTATGGAAAGAATCTGGCGGGCAGGGTGCTCGGAAGCTAATTGCGCAATCTTCTGCAGATCAGCTTCCCCTGTGACCAGCAGGCAGTCCCGGATGATAATCGGCTTCCGGCTTGGCGGGGCCATGGCGGCCCAGTTTGCATTCTTTACCTTGCGCACCCTGCCGCCGAATTGTTCAGCGATGGCAAGGGCCTCCTTTTCCCGCTTGCAATAGACATCAACCCGTATGCTTTTGCCTCCCGGCAGTTCCTGAATCACGGCATTGGTCTGCCCCAGGCCCAGAAAGCGTTCTTCCCAGGCGTCGCGCCACTTGGTCGAGGATAGTTTGGACCAGACGTGCATCAGCCTTTTCTGGCTGAAGTATGGCTTAAATTTGCGAAAAATCCCACCAATTTACCCTGACGATTTCCCTGCAACGGCGATTTCCTGCCAGACCGGCCTTGCCAAGGACTGAGGAAATGGAGCGGGTGATGAGATTCGAACTCACGACTTCAACCTTGGCAAGGTTGCGCTCTACCCCTGAGCTACACCCGCTTTTCCTCAATTCGGAGGCTAATCAATAGGCGTGTGGAGGACGAAATTCAAGTTTTTAAAATTCGGGCCGGGTCCCTTTGTCTCAGGCCGCGTCCTTTTCAGGAAAATTTCCGGTGCGCTTTACTGACCATCTTGTTGGCGGCTGCATGGTTGGTAATACTCAGTTGCTTGGCATTCCACTGCAATTGCTGGCCATGGAACCGGTTGGCGATGTTGCCAAGCAGGGTTGCTTCGGCCAGCGGGGCCGCGAACCCGAAATGTGAGGTGGTTTTGCCCTTGCCCAGGCAGGCATCAACAAATGAGTGATAATGACTGCGGCCTTCCAGCTTGGGTCGCTTCAGGCCCTTGTTCCTTGAGTAGGGAATCAGTTGTGGCCCGCCGACATGTGGCAGCAAAAGGTTGCCACCCTCACCAATGAAAAGACTGCCGCCGCCGGGAAGGTTACGGTTTTTGTCGGCAAACCCGGCAAGTTCACGCGCCGGTTTCTTGCCGCCGTCATACCAGTAAACGGGGAGGTTTTTTCCGGCCGTCCAGCGGTTGCCCGGGAAAAGATATTCATACGTTGCCCATGCCGGCCAGTTTTCGCTGTTCCATTCCGGCTTGGCAGCCCAGTCCTCAGGAACGGAAGCAGCCCTGATCGTCGTTGGGGCAGTCAATTCAAGTGCCTTGAAGGGAGTGTCCATGATATGGCACATGAAATCCCCTATCGGCCCGGTGCCAAAGTCCTGCCATGCCCTCCAGTTGAACGGGTGATAAATACCATTCTTGAAGGGCCTTTGCGGCGCAACGCCAAGCCACTTGTCCCAGTCAAGTGTGGCCGGGACCGGGTCGGCACCCGCGGGTCGGCCTTGTCGCGGGAATGACGCCCCGGACCAGGCATGTACCTGCTTAATTTTGCCGATGACTCCCTGCTGGATCAGAATGACTGCCGAGCGGTATTCAATGCTCGATTGAATCTGGTTGCCCATCTGGGTGACCACGCCCGCTTTTTCAGCGGCGATTGCCATCGCCCTTGCTTCGGCAACTGCATGGGCGAGTGGTTTTTCACAATACACATGTTTGCCGCCCTCCATGGCCGCAATGGCAACAGGGGCATGCATGTGGTCGGGGATTGCCACCTGCACGGAATCGATTTTTTCACCTTCCTTGTCCAGCATTTCGCGCCAGTCCTGGTATTTTCGCGCCTGGGGGAACTTTGCCGCGGCCTTTCCCATTCTTGCGGTGTCCACATCGCAAATGGCGGCAACGTGCACATTAGGATGTGAGGCAATATTGCTCAGGTCGCTCCATCCCTGGCCGTCACAGCCGACCACGGCATGATTGAGCTTACCGTTGGGTGATTGGCCGGAGAGCAGCCCGGGAAGGGCCATGGGGGCAGCAGGGATGGTTTTCAGGAAAAGGCGGCGGGATGCAAAACTGGCTGGCATAGAAGGATTCTCGCAGAAAAGCGGGCCCGGGCGAGAGAAAAACAAAGAGAATCTAGCCTTCCACAAAGAGAATCTTGCCTTCCTTATTCATAATGGTTATTTCCACGGCTTGAAGATTGCCTCTGGCAGTTTAACCTCACCGTCCACCATGTCCGACCGACTTGCCGAGATTGTTGACCACAAGCGCCGCGAGATTGAACCACTCATCCCGAGGGAGGAGAAATTGCGCTATGCCGCCCTCGAGCGAAATGATTTCCGCTCACTTGCCGCTTCGCTGGACGTTGGGCCGGAGCGGCTCGGATTAATTGCCGAGGTTAAGAAGGCATCCCCTTCAGCCGGCACGATTGCCGAGGATTTTGATCCCCTGGCACAAGCCAAGAAATATGAAGCTGCCGGTGCCGGTGCCATTTCGGTCTTAACCGACGAGAAATTTTTCCAGGGTCGGCTTGAATACCTTTCCAGGATTCGCGCGGAGGTCGCGGTGCCGGTCTTGCGCAAGGATTTTATTGTCCACAAGGCGCAGGTTTATGAGGCCTGTGTGGCGGGAGCCGATGCCATTCTGCTTATTGTTGCCGCCCTTGGGCAGGATGAGTTGGTGGATTTGCTCGAGTGTGCCCACTCCTGTCAGCTTGAAGTGCTCATGGAGGTTCATGACCTTGCGGAACTTGAGCGGGCGCTGGATACCGAGGCGAATATCATCGGTGTCAATAACCGAAACCTGAAAACCTTTGAGGTGGACCTGAAAAATACCGAGCTTGTCAGCGAGGAGGTGCCTGAGGATATCACCTTGGTCAGCGAGAGCGGCATCCGGACTGCACAGGATGCCGCGCTGGTTGCCGGGTGGGGGGTTGATGCCGTGCTTGTGGGTGAGTCACTGATGCGTGCAGATGATGTGGCCCTCGCCGCGGAGGCGATCATGGCAGCAGGTGGCGGCGATGGGGATACGGCCCCGGCAGGGGAAAAGTGAGCTTGACCTGTTGAATGTGTCCGGCTTTACGGTTTGCGGGAAGCCTTGGCCGTGGAGGTGTTTTTTTGTCGGTGACCACGGCAGCGGGTTCTTGGTGCCAGTTGTCTGGGAATACTTGTGCGGTAGGCGGTTTTGGCTCTTTGGCAAGTTGAGCTGGCAACGCACCCGGTAATGCGACACAGAGTGATGGCAGTCATCGGGATGGCAGGTTGCAGTTTACCCGCCGGGTATCCGAAACGTTCACAGGCAAGCATGATGTCGGTCCATATCGGCAGCGCCACGTTGCTGCCATACGCTCCCGGCATGATGGTTCTCGGCTGGTCAAGGCCTGCCCACACCCCACAGGTTACCTTGTCGGTGAAACCGATGAACCAGGCGTCCTTAAAGTCGTTGGTAGTACCGGTTTTTCCACCTGCGGGTTTCCTGTAGCCGAGTTGCCTTGCCCTGTGGCCGGAGCCGCCGGGTGCCAATACGCCCTGGAGAATTTCAGCAGTCATAGCGCATGCTGCCGGGGGGGCAGCCGGGTAACCCTGGGCCGCGGCACGGTAGAATGTCTCGCCGCGTGCATTGACGATGCTCCTGATGGTGAAGGCGGGAACGCGCGCACCGGTGTTGGGAAATATCGTGTAGGCACTGGTCAGGGATTTGAGGTCACATTCCAGGTTGCCGATAAAGAGCTGCGGGTTCTCTGTTTTTTCCTCAATGGCAATACCCGCGTGCTTTGCCAGGCTGCAAACGTGCTGGATTCCTGCCGTGTCTCCAACGCGCACGGCCATGGTGTTGCGGGATTTGATGAGCCCGAAGTCGGCACCCTGCAGGCCAAGGGATGTGCCGTCCGCGTTTTTTGGGTTCCAGTGGGGTTGTGCCCCGGCAATTTCCCCGCTGAGCAACGGGTTGTCATCGATCAGTGAGCCGGGCATCATTCCCCTGTCCAAGGCGGCCGCATAGACAAAAGGCTTGAATGCCGAGCCCACCTGGCGCCTTGCCGCAGTGGCCCGGTTGAACTGCGAGTGGTCAATGTCGCGCCCTCCCAAGATAGCCAGTGTGCCCCCTGTCGAGTTATCAAGAAGGACCATGGCTCCCTGAAGGTAACCGGGTGTTCCCTTTGCCCCGTTTTTCTGAAAATCGGAGCGGGTAGGGTGCCGATATGAGGGCTGGCTTTCAATTGCCTTAAGGCGGCGTTCCAGGGCGGCCTCGGCATGACGCTGCAGCCGAAGGTCGATCGTCGTGTAGATCTTTAGCCCGCCGTCCTCGGCATTCGAGTCGGAGAGAGCATTTTGCAGGTCCTGACGGATGGCATCCAGGGCATAGCTGTTTTCCCGTTTTCGCCTTGCCGGGGGCTGGGTCAGCACGGTAACGGTTTCCGCTTTTGCCAGGCGATGTTGCTCTCGGCTTATGATGCCGCGGGCAAGCATGCTGTTGAGAACCGTGTCCCGTTCCGCGACGGCGGCCTTATAATGACGGAAAGGGGAAAAGCGGTTGGGACCGCGAATAATGCCTGCCAACATCGCGGATTCGGACAGCGTCATCTGGCTTGACGGCTTACCAAAGTATGACCGGCTTGCAAGTTCGATACCGTAGATGCCGGAACCGAAGAAGATCCGGTTCACGTAAAACTCCAGGATTTGCTCTTTGGTATAGGATTCCTCAATGCGCCTGGCCAGCATCACTTCCACCAGTTTACGGTGCAGTGTTTTCTGCGACATTAACTCATTAAAGCTGTTGCGGGCCAACTGCATGGTGATCGTGCTTGCTCCTTCCGTTTTCCCCTTGATGACGGTGCGGTAGACGGCCCGGATTACGCCGATGGGGTCGACACCACCATGGCCGTAGAACCGGGCATCCTCGCGGGAGAGTAGTGCATCAATAAAGTCCTGTGGAATTTGCTGGAGCGGGACGGCAATACGGTTTGACCCATGGAGCAGCCCGATCTGTTCCCCATTGCGATCAAAAACAATCGACCTGGCCGGCATGCGCCCGAGTTTTGAGAGGTCATATTTTTTCGCCAGGGTCGAATACACCAGGAAAATAATTCCCATTCCAATTGCCGCCACCAATGCCGCGGCACTGCCAAGTTTGATTGCCGTAAGGATCCAGCGACGGCGTTTTCGCGGCGGGCGGGCTGTGTTGCCTGGCTTCGCGGCTGTGCGTTTTTTCTTGGCTCGCTTGGCAGGAGAACGTTTCGTCCGGGTGCCTTTTGCTTTTGGGCGTTTGGCCGTGGCACGCGAACGTTTGGCCGTGGCACGCGAACGTTTGGCCGTGGCGCGCTTGGCAGGCGAGCGCTTAGTTGCGGCGCGTTTTGCTCTGACACGCTTGGCAGCAGCTTTCTTGGCGGGATTCTTGCGGCGGATTCTTGGCATGCGCGATCCAGAAGGATCCCTCAAAGGTCGGCTAAAATTTATTAAAATTCAATTAATACGAAATAAATATAGCAATTCTCTAAAATATTATCCGGAGGTCCAAGAAAGGATTCTTTGCCGATACAGGCTGTTTCCTCGACCCGAAACGCAGAAATTACCACAAAGTATCAGGAAGGAGTCTTGAAGGAGCACCTCTGCAGGTGCCATAGTGATTGCATGAGATTGGTTGTTGTTCTGGTCGGGTTGGTCTGCCTGCCTGTGTTCCTTTTGGCAGCACCTGCCGTGCAGTTGGATTTCAGTGCCGCCAAGAATCGCGTTGATCGCAATAAAAAGGGCAACACGGCAAAGGAGGGCTGGATCTACAAAGTCGACGTCGGCAATCGCAGTTTCCGGGATTTTTCCGCACTGGAATTCAAGTATCGTATCTGGATCTCCTCGGAAAACCGTGTCGGCAACAGGCGCAAGGAGAGCTCACGTGTTGTGACCGGCAGTCAGAAGATTGAGGACTTTGCCAATGCCACCCGAATTTCCTTTGCCACCAAACGCATTGCCCTGCAGCAGGTGGAAAAGGTCGAGCGCAAAAAGATAGGCGGGAAAAACAAGCCCGGCAACAAACAGAAAAGCAGGATCATTGTTACCAGGGACACTCAGAAGCTTGATGGCCTTGCCATTGATGTTTTTCATCAGGGAAAAAAGATCGCGCAATGGCGTTATGGGTCGAAAGCCAAATGAATCGAGAGGTTAAAAAAACAAACTGATGCGAGCAGCAGCCATTATTTTAACACTGTCTTTGTCACTGACCACTGCATGGGCCCAGCTTCGGGTTTTGCCCGGAGGGAAGCTTCCCGCTGATCGGCGCCTGGCCGGGCTCAAGGACCTGAACGGTTATTTTCCATTTCACCCGCCGGCATCAAAAGAAGAATGGGAAGTGCGCCGGGAAGAGATCTGCCATCACCTGAAGGTATCCGTGGGCCTCTACCCGGAGCCGGCCCGCACTCCCCTTAATGCGGTGATTCACGGCAGAGTGGAAGGTGACGGATTCAGTGTTGAGAAGGTTTACATGGAGAGTGCTCCTGGATTTTTCCTCACCGGAAACCTTTATCGTCCCGCGGGAGGTGGTGCTACCAGGCGGCCTGGCATTCTTTGTCCGCACGGGCACTGGCAGGAGGGCCGGTTTCATGATGCCGGTGAGGCAAATATCAAGAAACAGATTGAGCAGGGGGCTGAGGAGTTCCTTGAAACGGGCCGCAACCCGATCCAGGCACGCTGCGTTGGCCTGGCGAGGATGGGTTGTGTTGTTTTCCAGTATGACATGATCGGTTACTGCGATAATGACCAGATTTCCTACCAGCTTGCCCACCGGTTTGCCAAGCAGCGCCAAGATATGATTTCCGGCAGGGGTTGGGGACTTTACAGCCCGCAGGCAGAGTCACACCTGCAGAGCGTCATGATGTTGCAGACCTGGAATTCAATCCGCGCTATCGATTTCATGGAGGCATTGCCGGATGTGGATCCTGAGCGTATCGCGGTCACCGGTGCAAGTGGGGGCGGCACACAGACGTTCATTGTTTCGGCACTGGACCCGAGGGTCAAGGTGTCGGTTCCCGCCGTGATGGTTTCCACTGCCATGCAGGGTGGCTGTACCTGCGAGAATGCCAGCCTCTTGAGGGTTGAGGAGGGCAATGTGGCCTTTGCTGCCCTGTTCGCTCCAAAACCGCTTTGTGTTACCGCTGCTGATGACTGGACAAAGGAAATGGCAACCAAGGGCTTTCCCGAGCTCAAGAAGCTCTATACCACCTTGGGAGCACCGGGAAACATCCTGTTGCATTCGCGAACCGAGTTCGGGCATAACTACAACCTACCGGCCAGGCAGGCAATGTATGGCTGGCTGAACAGGCACCTTGGCATAGGCGTGAAAAATCCCGGCAAGGAGCGGCCCTACAAGAGGCTCAAGGAAGAGCAGCTCAGTGTCTGGAATGCCCGGCACCCCAAGCCTGCCGGAGGTGAAAAGTTCGAGCGGCGGCTGCTGGCTTTCCTGCATGCCGAATCAGCACGCATGGTGGCGGAAAATCCTGCAGTGGCAAGGCGTGGATGGGAGGTGGTCTTACCCCTAAACCTTCATGGTGCCGGCGCAGTGGAGTGGGAGCTGACGTCAAAGGATCAGCATGAGGGATACCTGGCAATGACCGGGCTGGTCAAGAATGTCAGCTGCAGTCAGCAATTGCCCGTGGTGTTCCTCTACCCGAAGGAGAACTGGAATAAGCGGGCGGTGATCTGGCTCGATGCTGAAGGCAAGTCCGGCTTGTTTGAAGGGAAAGAGCCGCGTGAGGAGGTTAAGAATCTCCTCGCTGCCGGCAACGCGGTTTGCGGGGTTGATCTGTTTATGCAGGGAGAGTTCCTCGCTGATGGCAAAGTATTGAGCCAAACCCGCCGGGTGAAGAATCCGCGTGAGTCGGCAGCCTTTACCTTTGGCTACAACCGGTCACTCTTTGTGCACCGGGTGCATGATGCCTTAAGCTTGATACGCATGGTTCGCGATGACCCTCACGGTGCAGAAAAGATCGATCTGGTCGGGCTCAAGGGAGCCGGGCACTGGGCGGCCGCCGCTAATTACCTTGCCGGGGAGGCCCTTGCCCGCGTCGCCATCGAGACTGCCGGCTTCAAGTTTATCAAGGTGATGGATATCCGGCACCCGGATTTTTTGCCGGGAGGAGCAAAGTATGGGGATATTGATGCACTGCTTGGGCTGGCCAAGCAACCCTGTTGGCTGGTTGACGACAAGGGCTTGCCGCCTTGGTTACAGTGAGTCAGTATGCCTGCCTGACCAAGAGACCCCTTTTAATATGCGCTTGCTTTTATCATTCCTGCTGGCTTCCTGTGCGGGTGTCCATGCCCAGGGCAACCGACTTGCCTATCTCGATGCGGTCCCGGGAACACGTAGTTGGGAAATTTACCGCTGGGGGCGTGTTGGCCGGGTAAAGCTCTCCGCCGGTCTGCAAACCCTGCTGGTGCGCAGCGAGGGCCCTGTAACCGTGGGGGCACTCATTGACTTGCGCGAAGTGCGCTTGGTTCCTGCCGGCAGCAAGGGCCGGGGAGAGGGATTCGACTGGCCGGCATTCAAGAAAACAAATAATGAGTGATCCGGCTTCCGGCGATCCAGGAAATGTTCGCGTAAGGGTTGCCGGAAAGTTTTTCCGGGCCGGTGAGGAAAAATTCCATGTTCGGGGCCTCACCTATGGTCCTTTTGCCCCGGGCGAGCAGGGTCATGGATTAAAAGAGGGCGCAGTCCTGCGGGGCGACCTCGAGGATATTGTTGCCGCCGGGGCTAATACCATTCGCCTTTACGAGTCACCGCCGGGGGAATTCCTTGATGTTTGTGAGCAGCACGGTATCCGGGTCATTATCGGTGTTTCATGGCCTGACCATGTGGATTTTGTCAACCAGGAGGGACTTTGGGATTCCTGTGTCGAGAAGTTGCGCGCTGCCGTGGTGACGCACCGGGGACACCCGGCAGTAATGGCTTACCTTGTTGGCAACGAGATCAGTGCGACGCTGGTTCGCTGGCTCGGCCCGCGCAAGGTCAAGGCCTTGCTGGAGGAGCTCATTGAAGTCGGCCGGGTTGAGGATCCTCAGGCTTTATTTGCCTATGCCAATTATCCCTCCACGGAATACCTCAATCCGGAAAATGCTGACTTTATTGCCTACAATGTTTATCTGGAATGTGATGAGGACCTTTCCAGGTATCTTGCCCGCCTGCAGAATATCGCAGGGGACAAGCCCCTGATGATATCCGAGTTCGGTGCGGATTCCCGCGCCATGGGCCTCAATGAGCAGGCCCGTGTGATTGCATCAGGTGTTGATGCCTGTATTCAAGGGGGTATTGCGGGGGTCCTTGTTTTTGCATTCACCGATGAGTGGCACCGGGGAGGGGTTGACGTGGTCGGCTGGGAGTTTGGCGTGGTTAACCGGCAACGGGAGAAAAAGCCGGCATATAATCTGCTCAGGTCGCGGTTTGAGGCCATGAAGGGCGGGGCAAGGGCCATCAGGTTGTCCCGGGCGCCGAAAATATCAGTGATCATTTGCAGTTATAACGGCCACGCCACCCTGAGTGAGTGCCTGGAGTCGGCGATGGCTCTTTGCTACCCGGACTTTGAAATCATCGTGGTGGATGACGGAAGCACGGATTCCCTGGAGGGCATTGCCGGGCAATCACCCGGTGTCATTTATATCCGCCAGGAGCATTCGGGATTGAGTGTGGCACGCAACCGGGGTGCAAGGGAAGCTCAGGGCGAGATCCTTGCCTATACCGATGATGATTGCGTGGTGGATGAGGATTGGCTGCATTACATTGCAGCTGCATTTGACAAGAACGAGTTTGCTGCCGTTGGCGGCCCGAATATTGCCCCGCCGCCGGCCAACCGCACGGAAGCCTGTGTTGCGTCGGCACCGGGTTGCCCTGCTCATGTGTTGATTGACGATCGTATTGCGGAGCACCTGCCGGGATGCAACCTGGCCGTGACCCGCGAGGCATTCGAGAAGGTTGGCGGATTTGCTCCTGAATATACCGCTGCCGGGGATGACGTTGATTTTTGTTGGCGGTTGCAGGCCGCCGGGTTTCTCATCGGGTTCTGCCCCCCGGCGATGGTCTGGCACCGCCGCAGGATCAGCATCATGGGATATCTGCGTCAGCAGACTGGTTACGGCCGGGCTGAGGCGATCCTGATTGGCGGACACCCGGAACGCTACGGCATGATGGGCGGGGCGAGATGGCGCGGCTTTGTTTATTCCGGCAACCGCGGGGCACTGGGGCTGGCTTCCAGGATTTATCGGGGAGTATTTGGATATGCCGCTTTCCAGGCGATTTACACGCCTTGCGAATCGGATTTTTCGCGAATATCCGCCGGGGTTCACTGGGTATTTGCGACGGTCTTAACGGGGTTAGTGGGTGTTTTCTTCACCCCCTTGCTTCCGGCTGCAATGCTGATGGGCGGCTGCACGTTGTATTCTGCATTCATGCAGGCATGGAGAAGCAGGATTGATCCCCGGTATCCAGGTGCAGGATCACGCCTGTTGTTGATGTTGCTTTGCCTGGCCCAGCCGGTTCTGCGTGGCGCAGCACGCAGCCTGGGTGCTGTCCAGGGGGGAAGTGCACCCCGCGGAACATTGCATCTGGGAAATTTTTTCCGGGTTCCCAGGCTTCCGTTCAGGAAAAGGGTCGGGCAATTGCAGATCTGGAGTGAGAAAGAATTAGGGCGTGATTTGCTCCTGGAAAACACCATATGTGCCCTGCAGCGGACCGGTTTTGCATTTACCCTTGATAACGGCTGGAGGGATTGGGATCTGGAGGTGGGCAGTGACCCTTTCTGGCGCGTTCAATTGACAACCGTTACCGAGTATCACGGGGATGGGCAGTGCTTGACCCGCGCGCGGTTCACCTCGAAGGCCACAATGCTCAACATTATTCTCAATATACTGATGGTGTTGATCATTGTGGCCGGCTCCTGGTGGCTGGCGCAGCATTTCATCTGGTTTGCTGGCATTTACCTGATCTGGTGGGTTTTTCTCGAGATCAGGCACCGGCAGCTTGTTACCGGGCTAGCCGCCCTGGTAACCAACGTCGCCCGTGATGCCGGCTTTGACCGCGTCGAACCATGAATGGGCGATTATTCGGCAACAATTACCGGCCCATTGTTTTGCGGTCGCAATGAGCGGATTTTTTCTACGGCTGATATAATAATGTCGGCAGCTTGGTTGATTTCATCGCTGTTATTCATGGATGATACCGAGAGGCGGATACTTGACAGGGCACGTTCATCACTGTGACCCATGGCCTGCATGATACGCGAGGGTTCGCGCTTGCCTGTGCTGCAGGCCGACCCGCTGGAAATACACAGGCCTTTCTCGGCGGTGAGAATCAGCAGATCACCTGCCGGTACATTATCAATGCTGAGGTGCGAAGTGTTAGGTAGCCTGTATTCGGCTGTCCCGTTGCGGTGAATGCCGTCTATGGCACCGAGCAGTCGTTCCTCGAGCAGGTCACGCAGTTCAGCGAGTTTTTCGGCACCATTTTCTGCAAGGCGGTGCCGCGCCAGCTCTGCCGCTTTGCCCAGTGCCACAATTTGCGGGACGGCTTCGGTTCCTGCCCTTCGGCCATCTTCCTGTCCGCCTCCGGACAGCAGGGGCTTATAGGGCACTCCTCTTCGAAGATAAAGGGCACCTACCCCTTTAGGGGCATGAAACTTGTGACCGGAAAGGGATAACATATCAATATTGCCTCCGTTTACGGCAATGGGGATTTTACCCGCCGCATTCACGGCATCTGTATGGAATAAAACCCCTGCCTCGTGGGCTATCTGTGCTGCCTCAAGGACCGGCTGGATAATCCCGGTTTCATTGTTTGCCCACATGAGGGTGACAAGGGCTGTTTCGGGCCTTATGGCTTTGGCCAATTCACGGGGATCGATGAGCCCGTCAGCGCTAACCGGCAATTCGGTCACTTCCAGTTCCGGGGCCAGTGCCTTGGCAAAAAGAATGATCGCGGAGTGTTCAACACTGCTTGTGATCAGGTGCCGCCTGCCTGGCTGCGCCGCTAGAGCTGAAGCGATTGCAGCGTTGTCGGATTCGGTGCCGCATGAGGTGAAGACAATTTCCTCTGGCAGGGCGCCGATCATCTCCGCGACCTGTTGCCGGGCGTGGTCAATGGCTTCCCTGCTGCGTTTTCCCAGTGGATAGCCGGTTGAGGGATTTCCGTATTCCTCGCCGAGGTAGGGAGCCATGGCCGCGGCAACTTCCTCATGAACCCGCGTTGTGGCATTATTATCCAGGTAAATCATCAATGTTGCTTTTCTGTTGATGGGCTCTTCACGAAGGCATTTCGGCGCTCAGGCAATGCCGGGGCCTTTAATGTATACAATAGGTGGCTTGGCTTTGCATTCTAGGGGCACCTGATCATGGGTCATGATCCTGTGAATGGAACTTTCCTGCAAGCAGATCACTTATTGTTCACTGGGTTCATATTGTTCGGGATTCTTATCCAGCAAAGCAAGCATTTCCCCAGCCAGTAACAGTGAGCCGGCCACCAGGATCGGCTTGCCTTGCATGCGTGCTTTTGCCAGTGCTCCGCTGAGTGTGTCAGTCACCTGGCCTGGTATTTGTCCGGCAACCAACCGGGTTAAATCCCCCGGGCAGGCGGTTTTCCTCACGGTCTGGATGGACGGGAAGATGAAATTGTCGGCAATTTCAGACAGCAGGGCAATAATCGTTGCAATATCCTTGTTGGCCGCCATTGCGCAGATAATGACCGGCTTTGCATTGCCGAACACCTCACGCCATGTCTGCAAGAGTGCCCTAGCGCTGTCTGCATTGTGCGCCCCATCGACAACGATATCTGCCTTTCCGGGGTTGCTGATACGCTCGAAACGTGCTCGCCATACAGCACTGCCCAGCCCCTGGCTGATGATATTCCGGTGTATGTTAAACCCTGCAGACTGGATTGCTGCTGCGGCCAGTGCAGCATTCCATCGCTGGTGTTTTCCTGGCAGCGAGACTGCGCTGCCGGTCCAGGGCTCGCCGATAAATTCAAGTGGAGCGCCTACTTCTAGGGCCTGCTTTTCCAGAACTTCGCGGGCTTCTTCCTCCTGGGGGGAGCTTACCGCCGGTATTCCCGGCTTGAGGATGCCGGCTTTTTCATAGGCGATCCGGCCGAGATTCTCACCGAGTATATGCTGGTGGTCCATCCCGATATGGGTTATTGCAGAAACTGTCGGGGTCAGGACATTCGTGGAGTCCAGCCTTCCTCCGAGGCCCACTTCCAACACTGCGGTATCGATGGCCTCATCGGCAAAAATCATGAGGGCCAGTGCGGTGGAAATTTCAAAGAATGTGGGCTGGGGTTGCCACTCGGCAGTCAGCTTCTTCAACGTATGGATACCATGGGCAACCGTATTTTGGCTTGCGGGTTTGCCGTTGATCCTGATCCTCTCACAAAACGAAACAAGGTGGGGGGAACTGAAAAAACCGGTTTTTTCCCCGTTTGTCCGCAGTATGGACTCGGCAAAGGCACAGGTAGACCCTTTGCCATTGGTGCCCGCGACATGTACGATTTTCATCTTTCCGGGCGGCAGGCTGAGCTCGTCGGCGAGCCTGTTCATGTTGGCCAGCCCGAGCTTGATTCCGGCTGCCTGGCGGCCGTATAGCCAGGCAATGGCTTCAGGATATTCCATTGGGGTCGGGGATTGAACCCCCGTCTGGTTGTCTCTTAGGGGAGAAGATAGCCAAGCAACGTGGCCAGTCGGTCGCGCATGTCCCGCCGCTCAACGATCATGTCCACCAGGCCGTGTTCGTGCATGAATTCCGCTGTCTGGAATCCTTCGGGAAGTTCCTGGTGAGTTGTCTCCTTGACCACCCGCGGTCCGGCGAAGCCAATCATGCACCCCGGCTCGGCGAGGATCACATCACCCAGTGTCGCAAAACTTGCGGTTACCCCTCCTGTGGTAGGATGGGTGAGCACCGAGATGAACGGCAGTTTGGCTGCACCGTGCAGTGCCAGGGCGCCGCTGGTCTTTGCCATCTGCATAAGGCTTAAGATGCCCTCGTGCATCCTGGCTCCCCCGGAGGCGGAGACAATAACGACTGCGGATTTTTCTTTGGTGGCAGCTTCAATGGCGCGCGTGATTTTTTCGCCGACAGCAGAACCCATGCTTGCACCCAGGAAGCGAAAATCCATCACGCAGAGAATGGCAGCATGGCCAATAATGCGTATGCGCCCGGTAACGACGGCTTCGTTCAACCCGGTTGCCTGGCGGTATTTGTCAATTTTCTCGGTGTATGTCTTGAAGCCGAGGGCATCCACGCTGGTCAATGTTTTGTCCAGTTCCTCAAAACTGCCTGGGTCGGCAAGGCAATCGATCCGCTCCTTTGCACTGAGCGTGAAGTGATGGTTGCAGTTCGGGCAGGTGCGCAGGTTTTTCTTCAGTTCAAGCTCGTGAATGACATCGCCGCAATCGGGGCACTTCTGCCAGAGGCCCTCCGGCATGTCGCGCTTCTTGTCAGCGCTGCCACGGAAGATGGGTTTTTTGAAGATGGCCATCGTGTCAGGAAAATCAGTAATATGAGCCTCTATTAACCCAAAATCTAGCCTCTGGCTACTGTTGCCACAACAACCTTCTCTGCCTGCCCGGCGCTGCGCAGGACCCGGGCGCAGGCATTAGCCGTGGCTCCAGTGGTGAAAATATCGTCAATCAGAAGGATTTGTGAGCCTTTTATTGCGGCCCTGACGGCTGGTGAAGGGCGCATTTCAAATGCCCCGCTCAGGTTGCCCAGGCGTTCACTTCTCAACAATTGTGCCTGACTTGAGGTATACCGGATGCGCTGCAGGGCACGGCATATCGGAAGGTTGCGTCGCCTTGAAATTGCGGTGGCTATTTCTGTTGCCTGATTATATCCGCGTTCCCGTTTTCTTCTCCTGTGGAGGGGAACCGGTACCAATAACCAGCCCTTTCCTCCCCCGATGCGCGGATCGTCCAGTGCATTTTCTGCCAGTTTGGCCAGCGTTTTGCACATGGCGATCCGGCGATGATACTTGAAGTCATGGATCATTTCCCGTAGGCAGCCGCGGGCGAGGTAAGCGGCAATGGCAAATTCGAAATCAACCGCCTGTCCGCTGCAGTTTGAGCAATGGAACTGTCCGCTGATTTCACCCTCACAGGGCTGACCGCAGCAGGAGCAGAACGGTGCCTTGACGGGCTTGAGTGAGTTGATGCATTGCGGGCAAAGGCCCGGCTTGTTGATTTCGCTGCGGCAGCTGAAGCAGTTGGCCGGATACAGCAGGTTAATGATCCCGGTGCTGATATGGCGCACGATGTTTTTCAGCTTGCCCATTTTGCGTGAGGTCGTGAGGGCATTGCGGGTCAGCTTTTGCACTGCCTGGAACGGAGCCAAATTGCGGCGATCACTCCGGTCATGCAGACTGTTGCCAAGGGGATCAGGCCGCTCTTCAGGTCTGAACCGATGAAGGGAAGAAAAAGTTCCGGGGAATGCCGCTTGGGCATCAGGGTATGGTATCGGTAAAGCTCGTAGGAGAACACCCAGCCTGCGTGCAGCCCTATGCTCAGCCATAGTGAGCATGACCGGATCCTCGCCCACCCTAAAACCCATCCAACAGCAAAGAGTGTTGCGAATTCCGAGGCGATAAAGACCGGGTTGCCAAAGTGCATGAAGATTTGCCCTATCATCCAGAATCCCGTGGTAATTTTTACGTCGGCATCCTGAACGTCTATGGTATCCGGGGGCTTGAGAAAATGGACCAGTGCGAAGAAGAAAGTGACAAAGAACAGGGCGAGAAATACCCGACTGGTCCGCAATACCACGTCGAGTAATAATCCGCGGAAAATCCATTCCTCAAGGAGGCTGACAACTAAGGCGGTAACCAAGAACTTTCCGGCCATGCGGAAGTTAAAGCTGTTTTCACTCTCAAAAATTCCCAAGGAGAGGTATGTGCACCCAAGAATGAGCAGGATTCCCCCAGCGAGGAAAAAGCCACCCAGAAAATGGCTTTTCCAGAAGGGGTTTGCCTTCAGGGTGGGCGACTTGCGGCCCAGCTTAAGGGACCGCAGCAGCGGGACGATGCAGATCAGTGCGGCCAGCAGCATTGCCCGGTTGAAATACCGGTCGAAGTCGCTCCTTTTCAGCGTTGCCGAGAGGTAGCCTTCAAGTGCCGGCAGGTCGGCCATCCATTTACCCAGGTAAAAGATCAGTGGTGCCAGTATGGCTCCAAGAACCACGGTGCAACCCAGCCAGGAAAGCAGTTTCATCGCATCGGATCTGATGTGTCGGGTCACGGATTTACGGTGTGGATGGTCTGGCGGGATACCGGCTGGGGGTTAAATTCACGCCGAGAGGAAGCCCGATGACAAATGCTTTGTGAGCTATTATGATGATTTTGTGAAAATTCATGATTGGCGCGTCCGCACCGAAACCGGGGAGAACCGACTCTGGAGAGCCACCAAGCACGGTGGCAAGTGGTCGTTCATGTCCCGCCTGCAGCGCTCGGAGGAGGAGTGGACTGTTCATGAGCACATGGTCCTTGAGGATCTTCAGAGGGCCCGCGAGGTGCTTTTCAATAAATATCAGAGGCGGCGACTGCCTTGGGAGGATGTAGTACAGATTGATGGCATGATCGAGGAAGCGCAGTCCGGGATGGCTGATGCCGAACAGGCCGAACCGTGTAATGGGGAGAGCAGCTCATGAGTATTAGCACTCGCCGGGGGGATGATGGTGGCACCGAGCTGATGTTCGGTCGCCGGGTTGCGAAGAACCATCCCAGGATTATCGCAGGGGGTGCGGTGGATGAGCTCAACGCGGCGCTTGGGCTTGCCCGTGCAGCAGACAGTGCAGAGAGTGAAAACTCAGCCGGCGAATTCATCGCGGCGGTCCAGGAGGACCTGGTGGTTTTAATGGGCGATATTGCGACCCTTCCTGAGGATTTGCCACGTTATAAGGCAGCGGGATTTGAGGTTTTTTGTGTGGAGCGAGTCCACAAGCTCGATGCCAGGGTAGCGTCCATTGAGGAGCAGGAGATTACCTTCAAGGGCTGGGTTTTCCCGGGCGCCTCCTCGGACATGTTTGCAGCCCATCTGGATCATGCGCGGACTGTTTGTCGCCGGGCAGAAAGGGAATTGCTAATGCTTCAGGATGCAGTCAACGGAGCAATCCTGATCTATCTCAACCGGCTTTCTGATGTCTTGTGGCTTTTGGCTAGGGAGCGGGAAGGCCAAGCATGACCCTTGGCCTTAACCATCTTCCCTTAAATACATCATTCTCCCCTTGTAGTCGATGACTGCCTCGAGGTCCTCAAGGAGATCAAATCCAATAATGCCGTCAAATTTTGAGGATTTTCCGTGTCCGGAAACAATCCGGGAAAGGTCCAGTACCGCGACGGTGACATTTTTTTTCTGGATGCTGCCCACCTTGATCAGGGGCAGCAACGCCATGCCCATGGGTCCGGCAGACCCCCCGATACCACCGGCAAATCCTACATTTTCCTGAATGCGCAGCTTCAAAGCCCTCGCTTTTGCCCGGTCAATTACCGAGCCCTGTGCCCCGGTATCCAGTAGGAAGTTGAGCCGCTCTCCTGCGATAGTGATTTCCAGCAGCGACTGGTTGTTTTGCAAACGGAGCGGCACCCCCTTGAAGCCTCGCGCGGAAAAAAGTTCTTTCAGGTCGACTGCCTGCAGCCGTGCCCTTTGCTCCTCGGCAGGACTCCAGTCGTCGACAAACTCCTGGTCCTTCTGGGAAAGGGTATCGGTTGCCACCCGGTAGGTAATGCCGTTGCTCATGCGCAGGTGAACAATGCCGCTTTTCTTGCCGATTACCTTCGCGCGGATTGTTTTTCCCGCCTTGTTGCTGAATGTGCGGTAGCCGGTGCTTTCACCCTCTTGCTGTGCGGCAAGGGGAATTGCTGCATTGAGCAAGAGCGCACAGCCAAGGAGTGCTAACAGGCGGGTTGTTCTTGGAATAAGCCAGCACATGCTAAAGAGCTTAACACATTCCACTGAGCTTTGCCCGGCAACATGGTGTTTTTTGGATGATTCGGCCAGAATGCTCCTGGGCTTGCCGCCTTCCCGGAGCGGGCCCAATTTATTCCCTTTGCCGGTCCTGCCTTGTGAGAAGGGCGGGCCGGTTTTTTATTTTGCCGAGCAACAGGATGGAGAAATAGGATCCTGCAGCGATTAGGATGATGCTCGGTCCCGCGATAATGTTCCAGCGCAGGCTGAACTCAAGGCCGAGTATCAGGAACAGCGCACAGAGTATCGTCGCCCAGGCCATCATGCCGCCCAGCCCGCGAGCAAAGCGCGAACCTATGGCGGCAGGCAGGGTCAGGAGCGCAATGACCATGATGATGCCAACGAGGCGTACCAGCACGACCACCGTGACGGCAGACATGCAGAGCAAAAGCAGGTAAAAAAACGGCACATTGATCCCCCTGGCCCGGGCGAACTCCTCATCAAAGCACACGGCGACAAATTGCCTGTGGAAGAGCAGTACCAGCAGCAGGACAGCTGCCCCCAGGGCGGCCACCGTCCAGAGGTCAGCCCTGCTGACAAAATTGATATCTCCAAACAGCCAGCTTTCGATACTGACGCCGCCGCGCCGCACCATCTTGACGAACATGAAGCCTATTGCCATGCCCGTAGCCCATGTTGCCCCGATTACAGTGTCCTCACGCTCGCTGCGGGAAAGCACCACGGTACCAATCAACAATGCAGCGGCCAGTGCCGCAATCAGGGCACCATGCAGCGGGTCAACATTTTCCCAGCCAAGCTCATGCCGGGCAAACAGGGCAAAGCCAATCCCGCCCAGGGCACAGTGGGCGATCGCCCCGGCAATATAAGTAATTCGCTTGGTGACAACGTAGGTGCCAACGATGCCGAATAAGATGCTGGCCAGCAACCCGGCAATCAGCGCATTGCGCAAAAAACCATTGAGCGGGGAACCTAACGCTTCCAGCAATTGACTAGCCATTGTGGTGGACGTGATCTCCAGGCGGGCATTCGTGGTCGTGACGCACGGCAGCGATTTCTGTGCCGAATATGTCCTGCAGCGTTTTCCCGTCAATGCTTGCAGTTGGGTGCATATGGACATCGCGATTGACGCACAGCACATGTGTCAGCCACGAGGAGACGAAGCTCAGGTCGTGGGAAACAAGCACGATGGACATTTCCGCGGAAAGTGAGCGCAATGTATTGCGAAACTGCTCTTCAATGGTCTGGTCGACATTGGCTGTCGGTTCGTCAAGAAGCAACAGGTCGGGCTTGCCGACCAGGGCACGGGCAATAAGGGCACGTTGCCTTTGGCCTCCCGATAACTCGGAGAAGCGGGATCGGGCCCGGTTTGCCAAGTCGACTTTCTCTAGTGCTTGCATTGCAGCAATGCGGTCGCCCTTTTTGAAGGGTCCCACAAGCATTCCAGCCTGCAACCGCCCCATTAGCACGACATCCATGACGGTAATGGGGAACTGAGGGTCAAAACTCAGGTATTGGGGCATATAGCCGACACGGTGCCGCATTTTCCTGGGGCTTTCTCCAAACACCAGGACTTCTCCCGAGGAGGGTTTTTGCAGGCCGAGAATGAGCTTGATAAGGGTTGATTTCCCGCCTCCGTTCGGACCGACGATACAAATTGATTCACCCTGCATTAGCTTGAAGCCGGCTTTGCTCAGCACGGGTTTGCCGGCAACGTAGCCAAAACTGACATCCTTGAACTCAATTGCCTGCACTGCAGTGGTGCAGGCCTGCTTTTCGGGTTGCTCGGGTTTGTTCACCAGAATGGTCAGGATCAGGTTAAAGCCCGCCTTTTAAACCGGAAAATCCCTCGACAATGGCATCCGTGATGGCATGCAGGTTCGCAATCACGTCAGGGGCCAGGGGATCAAGGATGGCGACCTTGGCACCAAGCTCTTTGGCGATTACCTCCGCACTCCGCGGATCAAACTGCGGCTGGATGAATATGACCTGGATTTCTGCGGCCCTGGCAACGGCAAGGAAGCCGATCAGTTCACTCGGGGTTGGGCTGTTGCCACCAATCTCAATGGCTATCTGCTCAAGGCCATATTCATTGGCGAAGTAACCGAAGGCAGGGTGGAAAACGAAAAATTTTCTTCCGGCAAAGGGCTTGAGCTTTCCTGTGATCTGTTCATGGGCACGGTTCAGCTCAGATCGGGCCTTCTTGAGATTTTCCGCAAATTCCCCGGCCTTTGCCGGTATCGCCGCAGCAAGTGCCTTCTCAATGTTATCCAGCTGAACCTGGATCGAATAAGGTGCCAGCCAGACGTGCGGATCGGAATCGTGATCATGGTGATCGTGACCGTCCTCTGTTTCCTCCTCATCCTCCTCATGATGGTGGTGCTCAAGCTCAAGCTTCTCAATCCCGGCAGCGGCATCAACCACGGTAATCCCGGCATTGGTGTCGGTGATTTTCTCAATCAGGGCTTCTTCAAATGGCATGCCCACGGTGAGCAGGATATTCGCCATGCCCAGGGTTTTCATCTGAGCCGGGCTCGGGGAGAAGGTGTGCGGGTCCTGCCCTTTATCGACCAGGATGTCGACGTGTACTTCGTTTCCTCCCACCTTCTGGACAAGGTCTGCAAGTGGCGGGACACTGACCATGATCCTTAGTGTGTCGGGCTCGCCAGAGGAGGTCTCCTGCCCCCCGTTGTTGCCTTTACAGGCATTGAGTAGGCTGATGGCGAACCAGAGACCCAGTCCCATTCCGGTTACTTTTAGTATGTGCAACATGCCGCTAGAATGAACCACTTTAACGCAAAAGCGCTACAAATGCCATTTAATTGCATCAACGGAATATTGCTATTTCCGGCGTAGGCGTTAAATTCCCGCTTCCATCCTCAACATATATTAACAACCTCATACCCAATCATTTCAATGAAACGTCCGTTCAGCGTTATTATCACGATTTTTGCCCTTGTGCTCCCCGCTTTTGGGCAAGCTGGAAAGAAAAATCCTGTGGCAGGTGCCAAGCCGGCTGCAAAGCCCAAGGTGACCACCGAGCACAAGGACAAGAAGATAGTCAGTTACCTCATCGGCGCTGATATCGGCTCAAACATGAAGAGCGGAGGACTGGATATCGACATTGACCGTTTCATGGCGGGCTTCAAGGCAGCCCTCGGCGGCGAGTTGCTTGAATATTCCGATGAGGACAAAAACAGGATCCTCAGGGCATTCAGCCAGGACCGGCAAACCATTGCGCGCAAGAACGCGCAAATCAAGGCGCACGGGCTGGAAACCATTGAGCAATGGGATGCATTGGCGGCCAAGAACAAGGCAGCAGGGGAAAAGTTTCTTGCCGAGAATGCAAAGAAGGAAGGTGTCAAGACGACCGCGAGCGGGCTGCAATACAAGGTCATCACCATGGGTGAGGGAGACATCCCGAAATTGACCGACCGCGTGAAGGCAAAATATCGCGGCACCCTCATTGACGGGAAGATGTTTGATGAATCCAGGGGTGGAGTACCGACACCCTTTAGCTTGCGTGGTGTTATCAAGGGATGGACCGAAGCCCTGCAGATGATGCCTGTTGGCTCAAAATGGCAGCTGTTTATTCCCTCAGAACTTGCCTATGGGGACCTTGGTCGCCGCCCTCCCATCGGACCGAATACCACCCTGATTTTTGACATCGAACTCGCTGAGGTGACTAAGCCCGTTCCGCAGGTCAGCCCGCCGGTGCGTGCCCCCAGGCCGGGAACCAGCAAGCAGACCGGTTCAACAACCACGAAACGCAAACCGATTACCGCCACTACACCCCCGGTTGCTGTTGAGTTTCCCAAGGAGAAGGGCGGCAAAATCAAGGTGACTCCAGTGGATCCGAAGACCGGCAAGCCAATTGGAAAGACCAAGCTGATTGAGCCCAAGGCACAGGCTAAGCCTGAGCAGAAGAAGTAATACAGGCTTTGTTTCCGGGTATCGGGCACATGTCCTGCCCGTTGTTCTTTCCTTTATGGAATGGGCTGAGTCCAGAAGCTTCCAGCACATTTTCAATGAGGAAGTGGTCCTTGATGACAAGGAGCCACAGCCAGGCGATGGAACGCGATCCGGGAACGGGGTAATCTCCCGGCAGGGCAAGGGCGATCCTTGCCAATTTCGCACGGCAGGGATGTTTTCCCTGGATCAGGTTTTGTGATTGCTATTCGGCTTAGCTGCCTGTTTATAAGCATTTAGAAGAAATGGCAGAAGAGAACATTACAGTCGGGGTGTTGGGCCTCGGGATCATTGGCAGCCGGGTGGCGCAGAACCTGCGTGACAAGGGCTGGAAAACTTTTGTCTGGAACCGCACCCCGCAGGATCACCCGGATGTTCTGGATTCACCCGGAGCTGTTGCCGCACAGGCCCGCGTGCTGCAGATATTTGTTCGTGATGGAGATGCTTTGCTTTCGGTTGTGGACCAAATGGCTTCGCAGCTTGGTCAAGGGCATGTGGTATTGAACCATGCCACAGTTTCGCCGGAAGCGACCAGCGAAGCGGCCCTGCGTGTTGGCAATACCGGTGCGGCTTTCCTTGACTGCCCTTTTACCGGCAGCAGGGATGCTGCAAATCAGGGAAAGCTTAATTACTATGTGGGTGGTGAGCAGGCTGTCGTAGAGGAGGTCCGTGCTGTCCTGGATGCCAGTGCCCAGACGGTGACACATCTTGGCAGCATCGGGCATGCGACTGTATTAAAGATTGCCACCAACATGATTTCCGCGACAACCGTGGCCATTCTTTCCGAGGCACTGGCGGTTTGTGAAAAGGGGGGCGTTGAACCCTCCAAAATGGAGCAGGCACTTGCGGTCAATGGTTGCGCTTCCGGATTGTCTGGGATGAAACTCCCAACGATGTTGACCGGTGATTACCTGCCGCATTTTTCACTCAAGAACATGCTCAAGGATGCAAATTTCGGCTTGGATATGGCTGATAAAGACGGGCTGACACTTCCCGTGCTCTCCTCTGCAGCGGCTGCCATGATTGAGCAAATGAATGCCGGCAGGGGGGAGGAGGATTACTCGGTGGTTTACGAGAATTATCGCAATGGGTAGAAATTACCCGGAAGATCACATGCCTCATGAAATCCATTGATCTTTCCACCCGTGCCAAGTTTCGCCTTTCCGGCAGTGATCGTGTCCGTTACCTGAACGGGCAGGTGAGCAACGATGTTACCAAGGCAGGTGGTGGCTGCGCCATTTCCGCCTGTGTAACGAACGTCAAGGGGGGGCTGGAGGCACTGGTTTGGATTACCGTTGAGGCGGGCGGAGAGGCTTTCCTGATTGATGCTGATGCTGCACTGAGGGAAGTGTTTTTTCAGCGGCTTTCAAAATATATTATTGCTGATGATGTTCAACTGGAGGACATCACCGAGGAGTATCTGCTTATTCATGATCTGGATCATGGTGATGGCGCCATGGCCTCTGATAGGTATGCCATGCCGGGTAATGACCGGTGGGTGATCCCGGGGGATCTGCCTGCCGGCACCGACTGGATGAGTGTTTCTGATGCGGAGGTCTTGAGAGTCGAGCGCGGCGTCCCCTGCTGGGGCAATGAATTGACACCTGGAATATTGCCCGCAGAAGCCATGCTCGATCGAAGGAGTGTGGATTTCCACAAGGGTTGTTATGTTGGGCAGGAGGTGATTTCACGTATTCAGAGTGTTGGGCGTATCAGGCGTTCTCTGGTGGCGCTTGCTTTCAGCGGCGGGTGCCCGCAACCGGGTTGGTGCCTGATGGATGCTGCCGGGGAAAAAGCCGGGGAGGTGACCAGTGTCGTGGAGTCTTCACCAGGGACACTGATTGGCCTCGGGTATGCAAAGTGTGACTTGACCGTGGCAAAAGCAGTTTGCGCTGATAATGACCTGTTATGCACAGCAACAAGCCGGTCCAGCGCCTTCGCAGGGCGGGATTGCGGGACGTGATTAAGTTCTGATCCTTAAGCGGATCAAATCACTCGACAGGGATATCCCGTGGCGTGACAAAGTGTTCAAGGCGTCCGCAGTCCGGCCCGATTTCACCCCAATGGCATATATCCAGCTCGATGATTGCCACAGCACACGTGATGAAGCGCTGGATTGAATTGCCTCCGGTAAGGTGCTGTGCCAGTTCATGAGTACCGGGGTTATGGCTGACAATCATGACATGCTCGTTGCCGGCAGTCTCGCTGATTGACCGGATGATACCCTCATAATCAGGAATTGATGCCAGGTAGAGTTCCTTTAAGGGCTGGATGATTTCCCGATTGAACTGCAACTCGTCGGCGATCAGCCCGGCGGTCGTGATGGCACGGGTTGCTGTGCTGCTCAGCAGGATATCCGGCCTGACTCCCTTTTTCCTGAGGTAATTTCCAACCCTTGGCGCGGCTTCCAGTCCACGCTTGTTCAGCGGCCTGTCATGATCATCCAGATCGGGGTATTCCCAGTCGGATTTGGCATGGCGGATGAGCGTGAGATGTTTCATTTGGCCTGTTCAGGGAAGTCCCTGCGGTAGCGGGCAAGGAGTTCTGGAAAATTATTTTCAACGATGTAAATCCGGCCGCGGATGCGCTTGCTTTCGCCGGGGGAAAGTCCCCCAATACGAAAGTCGCTGTGCAGGCAGCGGATTACTCCCTGGAAGAGTTCCTGGTATGGTTCCCAGGCAAGTGCGAGAATCCATTTGTCATTACTGCTGACACAGCCCACCAGCCCGAGATGGGGTGCTTCGGGGTGCAGAGGCCGCGGGTTGACATCTGCACGGGGGACGTGCTTCGGGCACCAGACTTGCCCGGGCGTGTAACGTGCCTTGAGGGACCATCCGGCAGTGGGCATGAAATCCGGCTTGTCATCCTTGTCCTGGAAAATAAATGATTTTGCAATGTAGGCATATTTGTTTTCCGTGACGGTGGCATCCGTTCCGGTAAAGAGCCCGACACGGGTGCAGGGTTGTGCCCAGTGCGCCTGGGAAACCTGGCTTGTCTTGTTTCTGGCAATGAGCTCAAAGCTCACCCCGTCGGCAACAGCCCTGATTACATGGTCTACGGTGACCCCGTCTTTGAGTGTGCAGCGCAACCTCAGCTTTGTCTTATCCTCGCTGATATCGATAAGCTTGGTCTTGTGGCCGATGACTGTCTTGTCCCAAGGCCTGTTGGTCGATTCCGGGCGGCAGTAGGCTTCAAGGTACCAGGTTTCGATCTTGCCACCGGGAATGCCCGGGTGGTGGATTGTGAGGATATTCTCCTTCCATGAAAGGGTAATGGGTGAGTGCCCCTTTGGCCCCGGCTTTCCGGTGCCAGCCAGTGACAGTACGAGGAAAAGAAGCGCTAGCGCCAGAGTTGCGGGTTTGTTCAGGCCAATCATTGGGCAAGCCTGATTCGGTAGAAGCGTGTCAGGGCTCCTGTAGCGCCCTGGTCCACGTGGCTGGTCGTCGAGCCGGCGGAAGCCGGCACGCTCGACAGGGTTTGCCAGTCTTTCAGGTTTTCACTGAATTCAATGGCATAGGTACGACCCGGTGCACTCTCCCAGGTAACGGTAATCCTGCCGTCGGGGGCGGCGGTGATCGAGTGCCACTTGAGCTGAGAATTCCGGTCAAGAGGATCGGTGCCCAGGGCAACTTCTTCTCCATCCGTGAAGCCATCGCCGTCAGTATCTGGATTTTCCGGGTCGGTTCCTGCCGCGGCTTCCTCCGTGGCAGTAAGCCCATCACCATCAACGTCGTCATCCTCGGTCGGGATTCTCCCGAAGTTAAGCGCTTCACTGTTGTAACTGGCTTCAATGTCACTCTGGCTCAGTGCACGCGAGTAGATCTTGACCATCGCGACGGAAAATGATCCCGAACTTGTCTCCCAGCGGCTGCCGTTGGATTGTGTTTGCGCACCGATGACAAAGGGCAGGGGCTGGTTTCCGGAATCCGTGCCCTGGACGATAAGCGGGTCATGGTCAATGAAGTTGCTTTCCACGCCATTGGTGAAGACCGTGGATCTTCCGGAACCGTCGTAGGTATAGGCAATATGGGACCATATATTGGCTTCCTCGTTGTTTGCCCAGCCCATGGCCGTGGAAAATCCCCAGTGCTCCATGGCTCCAACAGAGTCGATGGTACCGTGATTGAGCGAGACCATGCTGCCGGAACCGCCGTTCTGGCGTCCCCATGAGACCACGGTTTCCCTTTTGCTGAGGCTGGAGTTGTGGATCCATGTCTCAACAGTGTGCGGGTTGTTGCCAAGCACGGATCCCGGTGCTGTCGGGCCGATATACCAGTCACTGGTGCCGTCGAAGGCAATGGAAGGCACACCGGCGGTCACCCCGGCAACTGGTTGATCGGCTTCTGCCAGGAAGTTTCCGCCGAGCAGGCCGGTGTTGGGCCATGTTGCAACGGGGCCGGTGTTGAAACCGCGGGCATCAAGCAGCACCAGCAGTCCATCGGATATACTCAGTGACACCGGGATGTTTTTCGGCGTATTCAGTGTCCCCGGCGCAATGAGGCTCACCGTAGCGTTGTAGGTGCCTGCTGAAAGATTGGCCGTGCTAAAAGTGAGAATATGGTTTTGCAAATCAGTGGGCCCGCCCGATGAGCCGTTTGACGGGGTGACGCCAAGCCAGGGGGCATCCGTCGAGATGGTGTAGCTCATGTTGGTGTCTGCCTCACCGTTCCAGACATTAAACGGCTGGTTCTCGGCGTTCTCACCCTCTTGGGCACTCAGGCTGAGGCTGTTGATATTGACCGTTATAACGGGTTGTGCCACACGCAGGGACACCGGAATAATCAGCGGAGAGTTACCCGCTTGAGGATCGGAGATGCTAATTTCTGCCGTGTAGCTGCCCCCGGCCAGTCCAGCTGTCGAGAATGTAACCGCATGGGTATTGTTGTCGCTCAGGCCGTTTGATGAGCCCGTTGGCGGGGAAACACTCAACCATGAGGCATCGTCACTAATGGTGTAGTTGAGTGTATCACTGCCTGAGTTGCTCAGGATAAAGTCTATTGATTGCCCATTTTCCCCAAAGGTGGAAGTGAGCGAAATTTCCGAGGTATTGCTCTCGATCCTTGGGGAAGTGGGCGGCAGGCTGCTCTCACCCGGGGTGCCACCGGTATCTGTTGAGAGTTTCCAGTTCAGGGGTTCCGTGCCGAACTCATTGCCAAATACGCGCTCAATGGAATGGCCGGTGCCGAGGGCATCGGCGGGCCACGGTTCCACGATATCGTAGCGCACTGCGTCCATTTCTATATACTCAGGATCCGGCTCACCCGGTTCCGGCATTTGCAGGCGGAGATTCTCACCATTGTCCTGCAGGCTTCCATTGTAAGGGCCGTAAACGGCTATCGAAGGGTCAATGGAGTGCTGGGCCCGGAATGCGGCCGGGCTGCCGCTGACGATCAGGGCGGTGCCGCCGAATGCCAGTGTCTGTCCCGGCGGGAATTCAAAGTCCAGACCGTTAATCTTCCAGACATTTGCAGGAATGGAGGCATCGAACAGGTCGACTTCATCGCCGCCGATGTTCTGTATCTCGATCCAGTCCATCTCTCCAGGTTCATTCTGATACATGATCTCGGTGATGACCACGGGTCCGATCAATGGATTGGAGTTTACTGCGCCCAGGGTGACTTGAGCCTGTGCCGTGAAAAATTCCTCTCCCTGGGAGTTGGTATGGCTGCCGAAGCTGACCCCGTTCCGGGCGGCATCAAAGTTGCGGTCGGCGGCGAAGCGAACCGGCGAGTTGTTGATTGTTTCGATCAGGTAAATCTGGTCGCCGCCGGAACTGATGGCAAATTCCCAGTCCTGGGGCTCGCCGGCGTTCGGGTTCCAGAGCCCGTTCGGGTTAAAGGCGGTCTCGTCAATGACCAGGTAGCCGCCTGCAGGCACGTTAGTACCCTGCGGGATCAGGTATTTCTGCCAGTTTGTGTCGGAGTCGGAAAGATACCATCCTGAGATATCAACCGGTGCATTGGTTCGGTTGCGGATTTCCACGGCATCCAGTTGGGGCAGGTCTGTATGGGTGAGGATCTCGGAGATTTCCAGCTGGATATTCGGATCGCTGCCGGCACTTCCCGGGCTGCCTCCAAAGTCAATGCTGGCGCGCCAGTTGTTCCGGTCATCATAGTTGCCTTCCGGGTCGATTATTTCCAGGCTGCTGCCGCCGCCGTCGGGACGGGATGGCCAGTTGTTGCCATCACTGTATTCAAACCGGTGGATGATGTTGCCCTCCGGATCGCGCAGGGTAATCTCCTCACCGCCGTTGGAAAGTGAACCACCTGCCCATTCGGCGATAACCGGCACACCCGCGCCGTAGATGGCGGCAAAGGCCGCGGCATCACTGGTGACAACGGCCCTTTGTCCCGGGTTGAGGACATAGCCAGGAAGGACCAGCTCGTTAAAGGGTGATCCGCCGTCAAAGCGGACGCCGGCAAGGTCAATGGGAACGCTTCCGGTATTCATCAACTCGATGAACTCAATCCCGGTGCCATTTGGTGCATTGTACATGATCTCGGTAATTCGCAGGGCATCGAGATAATCATTGGAAAGCCCGGGATCGATGAGCAATACGTAGTCAAATTCAAAGCGGGCGTTACGGGCACTGCCGGTGCTGGAAAAGATGCCACCCTTGCGCGCGGTGGTTCCGGCGGGCAGTGAACGGCTGTAGAGGTTGATCCATTCCCCGGGTTCTCCTCTGCGCTGGAAAATCAATTGGTTTCCTGCCCTGCGAATGCGTATGGTGGCATCACTCAGGGCCCAGTTGGTGGTATCGAGCTGGCTGTAGCTCCCCCCAGTGGATCGTTTCACGCGCAGATAGTCCCCGTCCTCGATCATTAGGGTGTAGCGGACTGTCCTTGTGCCTTCCCTCAGTTCAACCATTAAACCGGTTTCAAAATCACCCTGTTGCAGTGTATCCAGCGACACCTCGGTGTGCAGGGACCAGTCCGTTGACTCCGGGAGCTCCCGCCAGAGGAACGGGTGACGGGCATTGCTCATGGTCAGGGGCAGGGAATTTGCTTCGGTGATTGCCATCACCAGGCTGCCTGGGCGGTCGTCCAGTGAATACCATGCCGAGGGTGAGTCGCCGTCCCGCAGCTCAAGGTCTTCCGCTGTCCAGTAGTCCTCCAGTATTGGCTCGCTGAAATTACTCTGTCCTGATGCGGCGAAAACAGCGGCTTCGCGAGTCAGGCTTTTTTCCCTGCCATCGCCGTCCGTGGCCTTGAGTGTGAACTCATAGAGCCCAGGGGAGCCGAAACGGGACACGGCATCCGGGTCTGTTGTATTTGAGAGGTTGGTACCGGCAGCCGGGCTGACCGTCCATGAGTAGCTCAGTGCGGTGCCTTCCGGGTCATAGCTTGCTGATGCGTCGAGGTCGATTTTCCCGGAGAGGTCAACGTTGAAAGAGGCGGGGTCGGGGTTTAACGCAATGACGGGACGGGCGTTGTTTGTCTTGTTCACCCTGTAGGTGTCCGTGCCGACCACGTTGCCTTCGGCATCAACAGCCTGCACGGTGAGGTTGTTTGTTCCCTGTCGAAGCTGGATGTCACTCAGGGTCCATGCGGTCTGGTTGGTAAAGTTCCACTTTGCCTCGGGATGTCCGACAACCCTCACGGCAAAGACTGCATAGCCGCTGTTGCCACTGAGGTTAATGGTGTCAGCAGAGGTTGTGGATGATGAACCGTTAATGCTGAAGCTGGTGTTGAAGGCACTGCCGATTTCGCTTTGTGCCCGCCCCCTGCGGCTGTTGTGCCATCCTGTATAGGTGCCCTCGTTGCTGCTGTAGGAGTTGGAGGCATCTTCCTCGCAGTCAAACCAGGCCTGGAGGCGGGGACCGGTTGCGGCAAAATCATTGATCATCTTGCCAAGGTAGTAGTTGACCCTTTGCCGGACATAGGGCTTGTCGAAGTAGTTGCGTACGCCGGCAAGGTTGCCGAAGAATGCGGCACCGGAACTGCCAAAGGTAAGGTCGGAGTCCCACTGGATGAGCATCCACTTGCCGTCGGAGTAGCGGCGCAGGAAGTAGCCGTTCTTGCCGCGGTTGCGGGTCAGGGTATCCCAGTCATCGACCCAGCCGCGCACGACGGCGTTTGCCGCCATCATGTCGATATCAGATATCCGCTCAATTTCCTCACGGGTGAAGGAGTTGGTTCCGACCTTGTTTACCCAGGTGGTAAAGGAGGAATAGTCGTATTCGGTTTCCCGCGAGCGCTTGATCCACTCAGCGTGGTAGCGTTCCGGCTCATGGGTGCCCTTCCAGCTCCAGTCGGCATTGCGATTGGAGCGCCCCCAGCCATCATCAAACCACCATTCATCATCAATGCGGTAGAGTTCACCTTTTTCACCGTTCTCCCAGTTGCGTTTCAGGAAATCGTTTGCGTTGGGTTCCAGGTCCTCGCGCAGGCTGGCTGAACCCCCGTTGTATATCACCCGGACAAACTCGTTCTCGTTGGCGGCATGCCCGCACAGGTAGAGCCAGTAGCGGATGATACGCCCGTGATAGGCCCTGCCGCCGCCGGCATCGGAATCAATAGAGCGCTTGGAGTAACCCCTGAAACGCTTGTCACCCGGGGTTTTCCACTTGGCCTTCGAGAGGCCGTTGCCGTTATCACGTGTCCATGGGCTGCCGCTTTTGCGCAGCTCACAGTTGTAGAAGATGTCCTTCTCATTGGAGATGAAGGTGGCGTTGAAATACTGGTTGGAAAGGCGCGGGAAATCGTAGTCGCGTGAAGAGCTCTCACCTGTTCCCGTACTCAGGGAATCCCTGTCATATTGTGAGATGACAAAGCGCTGTGTGCGCAGGTCAGTGGCGATGTTGCTGTTGTCGACTACCCACATTGCCGGAAGTTCCGGGGCGAGCCCGGGGGCAATGGAACTGCCGCCGGCACTGCTGGCCTGCACATAGAACTGCACAACCGCGTTGTCACTTTGGTGCTGGGTGATGGCAGCGGAGTAAACTCCGTCCCCTGCGACTTCATCACCGTTTACCCCGTTGTCGTTCATTGCCGTGGTCTGGTAGGTGCCGTTGCCGGCACTGTTGTCCCGCCGGTGACGAACGTTGACCGAGCTTAGCGGGTTTGCCGACTCGACATTGGCGGTGATAATCACCGGGTCTGAGGATGTGGGAACTGCCGGGCTGTGCTTCAGATTTGAAACCGTTGGGGCCGGGGCATTAATGGCGCTGCTGTTGGCACTGCCGGCAGTACCGAGGTTTTTAGGTACGGGAAGGTGCAGAACACCCCCGAACGAACGGTCCCAGGAGTATACAACAAGGGTTGGCTTGCCGGAAATCCAGCGCGCCTGGCAACTGAAGTTCAGTGTGTCGTTTTGGCTGATCTGGGTAATGTCAATTTCACAGCGGTTGGCCTTGTTGTCGCCGTGCCCGGAGGAGATGAGGTGGAATTCGTTGCCGAAGGTATCACTGGCATGATGGGTTCCCTGGCAGAGCCAGCCCCCGCTGCCGCTGCCGTTATGGGAGGTGGCTTCTCCGCCACCGGGGAGGATGTTTGTGCTGCTGTTGTTGCGGGTGAGGCTGACATTGCGCAGGGCGATATGGGCATCGCCGACACCGAACATGTGCAATTCCTCATGGTCGCTTGCCGAACCGCGGGTGTTAAGGCGCTGATATTGCTCGCTGATGGTGAAAGTCTGCCAGCTTGACTTGTTGTCCTCCTCGGAGTCTGCCCAGGCGGTCGGCTTGGAGTTGTCCATTTCCGGGTGACGCAATTCCAGGCTGCTTCCTCCGCCTGCGGCAAGTGCCGGCCAGTCGCCGCCGGTGTGGTAATGGACCTCGTCGGCGGTATTGCCCCAATTGTCAATGAGCCTCAACATTTCGCCGCTGTTTGCCAGGTTTCCAGAGTAGGGGCCAAGCACGTTTGCCGCCGGGAAGGCCGAGGAGGTGAGTACGGGGTTGGCGGCGATGACGAGATAGCCGCCGGGAGCGATCGTGGTCCCGCCCGGGAACGTGTAGTCCACGCCCATGTTCAACTCCCATCCTGATAGGTTAATGGGGGCATTGCCCTTGTTGAAAAGCTCGATAAACTCGCCATCCCGGTGCCTGCTGGGAGGCTCAACCATTAACTCGTTGATGACAATATCCGTGTTGCGGTCGGGGTTGTTGGTTGCATCGCGGCTTCCCTGCCCGGAGGCAAAGAACTTGCCTGAGCCGTCCGGGAAGGCGGTATTGTGACTGCGTCCGTTCTGCGGATCAATGCTGCAGGCATCGAGTACATTATTGCTTGAGTCGATAAGAAAGAGTGTCAGTTCCCCGCCTGAAACCTCAAATTGCGTTTCCCAGCTTGCAAAGTCACCTGCAGCGATTGCAGTGCCAAGGGCCACCTTGTCGGAAAAGTCCCTTTCACTGGCCAGCCAGAGGCCGGTCGTTGTGACTGACGCGTTGCCGCGGTTGTAGAGCTCAACCCAGTCAGCCTTGCCGTTTTCATCAAAGTGCACCTCATTGATGGAAAGAAACGCACCCAGCCCGCTTGCACTGGCGTTGGGAGCATCACGGGTGGGTGAGGTAAAAAGGAACCAGGAACCGCTTCCTTCCGGCTTGCGCCCCAGGGAGCGCCCGTTGAGTGGCATAGCGGTGCTTATGGCATTGGCCACCGTGGTACCATCGGACTTGGTGAGGTAGACTACCGTGGGTGAGGAGATGCCCAGTGAGGATTCCGTGAAGCCCACCGAGGCAAGGCCGCCGGCGGGGATATTCAGGGTTCCCGGGATCCTGAACTTCTGCAGGTCGGACGGGTTGTCACTCAGATACCATTGGCCGACGTTGATTGTTGCATTGGTAGGGTTGTAGAATTCCACGAAACCGTTGCCTGCAGAGGCCGGCAGCACTTCATTAATGATGACGGTTGGTTGGGTGGGAGCCGAGATACTCACCCGGGCTCCGAAGATAAAGTCCGAGCTTGAGCTGCTTGTTTGCCTGCCGGCGGCGGCAATCACGTTGGTGCCGTTGACCAGCGGCGGGCTTGAGGTTGAAATGACACCCAGTTCTTCGGATGCATCACTCACCGTGCGGCTGGCTGTGCTGGTGTGGCCGGCACTGCTTGTGGTCCCAACACCCCCAATCCACTGGCCGTTGAGCCAGAAGCCGGCACCGTCATCGTTGATCAGGTCAACGGTGAGCGTGACACCTGCCGTGGGGCCGTTGTAGGTGAATTCCTTGCGGAAATAGTAGCTGATATGGTTTGCTGCGGTTGAGCTGTTGAGCAGGGCGGTGTTCAGTCCGGGGGCGGGCAGTGCCGCACTTTCAAAGCCGTAAAGACCGCCATCGTTGCCACCTGCGTTTGCCCTGGTCCAGCCGGAATGGCTGAAGTTGTAGTTCACGTTTTTCCAGGTGCTGCCAAGGTCGATATTCTGGTCGTTGAAATCCCATGCGTCAGCATAGCCGATATAGGGGATGCCCACCGTGAGGTCCACCTCCGGGTTTGAGTAGGGTTCCTCAGCGGAAGTCGGCTCAGAGGAGCCGGGGGTTGAGGTTGCCGTTGGGCTTGCTTTCCAAAGGCGGTAGTCATCGATCTTCCGGCTGTCATTCTTAAGCACCAGGCTGTGGCCGGTACCGTCTGCTGCCACCGGCCAGAGATCCTTGTTGTCGTAGCGTACCGTGCAGCGGGTGACACCGTTTTTGTCCTTGAGTGTTACGCGTTCACCGCCGTTGTCGAGGTTGCCGCTCCAGGGGCCAAAGACACGGATCGCGGCAGGCAGGCCGTAGGCATTGCGGAAGGTGGTTGGGTCGGTTTCACAGATGACAATGCGTTCGAAGGCTTTGAGAAAACTCCGGGAGGCGGCACCGCTGCTGAAGGCAGCAAACTGGTAATCCACGCCACCGCTAAGCCGCCAGCTGGCAATATCAAAGGGAGTGGCGGTAAGGTTTTGAACCTCGACAAATTCATAGCCGCCTGCTGGCGGGTGATACATGATCTCACTGAACACCACCTGCTCGGCGCGCAAAGTTGCGGGGAAAGTGAGGACTGCGACAACGACTGCGAAAAAGGCACTTAGGGACAAATGTCTGGTCATGAATTTTTTAGGCATTTTCTGGGGAGGTATTGGGGAGAGAATGAATGGTAAAAGGAGGGTCGAATAGAACCGGTAGAATCATTGGTTCCCGCCGGGGAAGCGCGGGAGGATTCAAGGCTTGGGGGGATTGGAAGCTTACCTTAAGCCATCTCTGCCTGAAGCATGGACCCTGTAAAAAACAAGGAAGCGATGGTTACGGTTGGGCTTTGGTGTATTATGGTAGTTACATACTATAATAAAAATTAAAATAATCAATGCGTTACCGTTGATTGAGGCGCGATCAACTACGGGTTGTTTCTACGTGCCCCAGCGAAGCATTTCCATCAATCAATAGGCCATTTTTGAATAGTTTTCCTATTCCACGCCTGCATTCCCTGAACACCTGCAATCCCGATACAGATCCATCTTCCTGTTATGAAAAAACCGATCTTTTTTCCACTGATCCGGAGAGTGATTCCGATTTTGTTACTGCTGGCCATGGTCACCGGCTTGCCGGCTGCAGATGAAACCCGTTTCCGTCCACAAAAAGTCATTGTGTTCAAGGATGGTTATTCACTGATCATTAAGAAGGGGTCCGGCACGACCGATAATAACGGTGAGATACACACCCGTGAAGTTCCTGATGCGGCTGTGCTCGGATCGTTCTGGGCCACCTCACTGGATGGTGGACTCATGGGCATGCGTGCCGGTTGGCGCGAGGAGACCACCGAGGAGGAGGTCGCGGTGAACGCCGGCGACAACCTGCAGATCCTGCTCGCCAACGAGGGTCGTAAAGCGGAGGTGATCCTTACTGAAGGCAAGCGTGTCAGCGGGGTGATCCACAAGGTGCTCGCCTCCGAGGAAAGTCGCCCGTCTCCGGCAATACCGTTCGCATTGCCTGCGCTGCCACGATCAAATTCCGCTCCTGCCGCCACGACCATTACCAAGACTGAATCCGTGCGCAGCGGCTCGCATTTTATCCTGCGCACCGACGCGGGCGACCAGCTGCTCGCGGCGGCCGCCGTGGAATCGCTGATCATTGCCAACATGGCCACTTCGACAAAGAAAAAGGTGCGCACGAAGACCCGCAGCAAACGACTTTCGTTTCGGTTTGGCAAACCCAATACCAGACAGGAAATCACGATGATGTATTTCCGCCCCGGCGTGCGCTGGATCCCGACCTACCGGGTGGACCTTCCCGGGCAGGATGCAAAGGAGAAACTCGCGGAGCTCTCGCTGCAGGCCGAGATCTTGAACGAGGCCGAGCAACTCATCGATGTGCCCGTGGATATCGTGGTCGGTGTACCGAATTTCCGCTTCCAGAAAACACCCAGTCCGCTGGTGCTGGAAAGTGTCCTGCGCAACTCGCTTGCCCGGGCCGAGCCGGCGCTGATGAGCCAGATGCGCAATGATTTCTCAAACGCTTCCTACTCCTCCCGCTCAGGGGAATTCCGGCGTGATGCTGCCGCGGCATCCGGGCGGGCTGCAGCCGGTGATGTTGAGTTGCCGGGGGAGTTGACCGCCGGCGGTACCCAGGACCTTTTTATCTATCAACTTCCAAACCTGCGCTTGCGCAAGGGGGACCGTGCTGCCGTCTCCATCTTCACCGCCAAGGTTCCTTACCGGGATGTTTACACCTGGGATTTACACCTGACCCGCACCGATATTGCCACTGCTCCCGCCGGCCAGGGCATTGCATCACCTCTCACGCTGTCGACGAACCAGGTCTGGCACC
>CACIUL010000001.1 GCA_902589825.1 uncultured Verrucomicrobiota bacterium | reverse complement strand
CGTGAAAACGATGAGGGCAAATACCTCACCATTTCAGTTTTCAGCCTGTACCCAAGACAGGTTGAGGATGTATCTTTCGGGGTCTATGGGAATGACTCGCCGCTTTCCGTTGGCTTTTTTCCCAATCCCACCCCCGGAGCAGCCAATGCACCCACTGCTTTCGGGGGCTTCGTTGAGGACACAAGGTTTACCATCAACCGCGGCCTCTACACAAATCCATTCACAACCACAATCAGCAGCACCACGCCCGGAGCCACGCTCATCTATACGCTTGATGGCACGGAACCCTCATCATCAAATGGCAGGCGGGTTGTGGCACCTGACAACCTCACTGCACCAAGTGTCGACATTGAAGTCACAAAGACCACAACATTGCGGGCAATGGCCATCAAGAGCGATTTCCAGTCCACCAACATCGATACGCATACCTACATCTTTCCAGAAAATGTCCTGCAACAATCCAATAATTCAGTCCCGGCACATGCCAACTGGGGGCATGCCGGCCCGGACTTCGCAATGGATCCGGAAATTGTCAACCACAGTAATCCCGAGGTCCGGCCTGTAGCTGAGGATTTTTTACGGGTGCCTTCCATTTCCCTGGTTATGGACTGGAACCTTATGTTTGGTAACGGCGGGATCTACATCAGTGGCGAGGGAGTGGACAAGCCAACCTCCATTGAATTTATCAATCCGGACGGCGATACCAATGATCCGAACACAAAGCGCGGTTTTCAGGTTGATGGCACTGTCCGCATCGTTGGCGGATCAAGTACCGGTCGATGGAAGTCCGACAAGTTGTCCATGCGGTTGAAGTTCTCTCCTGACCTCCGCTATGAACTATTCGGCAAGGAACGCACGGACCGCTTCGATACCCTGATCCTGGACCACCGCCTGAACAACGTCTGGCACTACAACCGGGGATCCGACCAGCGGGGCCGCGCCCAGTATACACACGACCAATTCCCCGCCGACCTGCACAACCTGATGGGGGGTGTTTCTCCCGAGGGAAGATACTGCCTGCTGTATATCAACGGGATATTGTGGGGCATTACTGAATTGCACGAACGCCCGGATGATAATTTTGCCGCGGAATACCTTGGTGGTGACAATGACGACTACGATGCAATGAAACACCGTACCAGCACGGTTATCGCAGGAAGTAACACCAACTACAACTCCATGCTGGCCCTCTCACGCCGGAACATGAGCGACCAGGAAAACTATGCTGCCGTGACCGAGATACTGCACATCGAGAACTTTATCAGCTACATGATCACCAACTACTACGTCGGAAACTCTGACTGGGCCCACCAGAACTGGTATGCCACCTACAACAGGAATTCCGCGGATGGAAAATGGTATTATCATAGCTGGGATCCCGAACACTGCATGGAAAGCACCACTTATGATGCCACAGGAAAAGACAATTCCGGCGGGCCAACAGAGGTGTTTCACAACCTGATTGCCAATCCGGAATTTCGCCTTCTTTTCGCTGACCGCGTCCACCAGCACTTTCATAATGACGGGGTTCTCACCCCACAAAATGCCGCCACTGCCTATATGAGGCGCGCCAATGCAGTCGATCTTTTGACCCGCATCGAATCCGCGCGCTGGGGTGACAATGCTCGAAGCAATCCTTACACACGACTGGACTGGCTGCGCACTCGTGACCAGATGCTCGGAACAGCCAGTGGCGGCAACCACGGTAGTTTTTTCCCACGGCGCACAGGAATCGTGCTCAATCAGTTTCGTTCAAGGAACTGGTATCCTGACCTTGATCCACCAGAGTTTGCCAAGCACGGGGGGGATGTTCCTGCCGGCTTCAGGCTCTCCATCCAAAGCCCTGACGGTGGTACTATCTACTACACAACTGATGGCAGCGACCCACGGGTCGCCGCACAGTCAGGAACGGTAACAGAACACATCCTAGTTGCCGAAAAGTCAGCCAGACGGGCAATCATGCCGGGAGATTCCTCGTTGGATGCCACATGGTTTGGGGATGGCTTTGACGATTCCGCATGGCCAAGCGGGACACTGGGTGCCGGTTACGATAACGCCACTGCCTACGATCCACTGATTGATCAGGCATTTGATTTCTCCAATCAGGTCAGCAGCAATGCCGATGAGACCGTCTACATGCGCATCCCCTTTGAAGTCGATGATCCTCTTCTTTATGACACATTGACGCTGGGAGTTCGATATGATGATGGCTTTGTGGCCTACCTCAATGGAAAGGAGATTGCCCGTGCCAATGCGGGCGGAAACCCCGGCACACCGCTGACATATAATGCGAGAGCCTCTGCCAGTCACCCGGACTCACAAGCCATGAGCTTCCAGTCCTTCCCGGTATCCCAGCACCTTGACCTCCTTGCAAGCGGAAACAACCTGCTGGCTATTCATGGACTCAACGCCAGCGCCGGGTCCAGTGACATGCTTCTTGATGCCACCCTTGTGGCAAGCGAAGGGATAGGCGGAAATGCGGGGGGACTATCACCCGGTGCCAGGAATTACTCCATTCCCATAAACCTGCCAAACCCGGAAACCACCATCAGTGCTCGAGTTTTTTCCGGAACACAGTGGTCACCTTTGACCCGGGCAAACTTCCTGGTTGATGCCGAACCGGCAGGAGCTGCAAACCTTGTCATATCAAAGATCCACTACCGGCCATCGGCACCGAGTGAGGAGGAAATATCAGCAGGACACAATAACCGAAACGACTTCGAGTATGTGGAGTTAATGAACATCGGTGACAAAACAATCAGCCTGGAAGGAGTGCGGTTTGTCTCCGGCATTGACTTCAAATTTGATAATGGCATATCCAGGATCCTGGCACCGGGTGCCCGTGGGTTACTGGTTGAGAATCCTGCTGCCTTTGACTTCCGTTTCGGCAGCAACCTGCCTGTCCTTGGCAAGTTCGAAAACGATACCAACCTTGCCAATGGAGGAGAAAGACTGGCACTGCTTGATGCGCAGGAGAATCCGGTCAGGGATTTCTATTATGATGATTCAGCACCATGGCCGACAACACCCGATGGCGATGGTTTCGCACTCACACTGGTAAACCCGCTCTCAAACCCGGATCACTCCCAGGCCGGAAGCTGGCAGGCAAGTGCCTCCATAGGAGGTAATCCCGGGTTTAATGACACGGTAAGCTTCAGCAATTGGCAGGCTTTAAATTTTACTGAGGAAGAATTAGCCAACCCTGCTGTTTCCTCTGCCGGAGCCGATCCCGATAATGACGGGATGACCAATCTCGAGGAATTCCTCTTCGGCGGTAATCCCATTGCTGCAAGCAAGGACATTATCCCGTTGCAGGCCCGAATCGAGAAGTTGGACCTCGGTAACGGTTTAAGGGACTTTGCCGTCCTTGAAGTTACTATCAACCGTGCCGCCGCTCAATCCGTGGACTGGCAACTGCTTACTTCCCGGGATGGAGCAACATGGACGGACGCCGATCCACTGGTCGAGCTTATGGAACAGTCCGAAATGGGCGAGGGCATGGAACGGAGACGTTATCGCATCCTGAGCACCTTGCCGGATAACACTGTACGCACACGCCTCTTTATCATCGAGAGCAGGATTGAGAATTGATTGCTAAGGATTCACTCATCCGGCCACCTTCCATCCGTGCTGGCCACTTAATCAAGTGGTTGAAGCAAATCTAGGTAACTATAGGAATGAAATCCATGGCGTTTCCGCCCGCCAATTTAGGAATAATCCTGCGAACCAGCTTTTTGTGCTCGGGATGCCGATCGTAGACAAGAAGGTCCTCTTTTTTATCAAAGACAGCAATCTGGCCGTATTGAAATCCCCTGTGCCAACGTGCCTCGTTTCTTCCAACCAATAACTCTTTGAGCACTGGTATCTTTTCTTTAAGCCCGGCGAGTCCATTCATTAAGTCTCTAATCTCATCGTTAGAAACGCCGGCCTTGAATTTGAAATTAAAGGCATGAATGAAATGCCCCTTGTAACTCGTTGCACCAAGTTTTGTCCTCGAGTCACCAATTGGAAAAAAATCCATTCCATTTCCAATCTCCATTCTCGGGAGAATTTTTCTTACCAGCTTCTGGTGCTCGGGATGTTTCTCATAGAGCATGAGATCCTCTTTTTTATCAAAGACAGCAATCTCACCATACTGAAATCCATGTGTTCTCTTGGCGATATTTTTTCCTATCCAGAACTCCTTAAGAACAGGGATTTTTTCTTTCAAAGCAGCCAGATCCTTCATCAAGGATGCGATTTCCTCATCTGGAACAGCTTTTTTGAACTTGAAGTTGAACCCGTGGATAAATGGCTTGTTGGCAGGTTCACAAGCATGGGCTGTTGGATGAATTCCTAGAGCAGCCAAACCACTCAACTTAATGAAGTTTCTTCGAGATCGTATCACCGTGTTGACATAATATATGATGGCCCAAGAAATCAAGGCATGTATGTGGACAGGGAAAAACTAAGCAGGATGTCCTGTTAGCACCTATCAAGCAGCTGTTTACTGCCCTCGATAGATCTGGATGCCATTGAGGATCATCTGGATGGAAATCAGGATAAGGAGCATGCCCATTAGCTTAACCGCGGCCCTTAATCCCCGTTTGCCAATCATCTGCATAATCCGGTTGGAAGCGAGCAGGAAAGCGGCTGTAACCGCCCAGGCTACAGCCAGGGCAGCCATCCAGGTGCCCATCCGTCCCGGCTCACGGCTGGCCATAAGTATCAATGCGGCAATCGCCGAGGGCCCGGCAATGAATGGAATGGCCAAGGGCACAATAAATGGATCCTCCTTCTCGGTATCCGCACGCAGGCCATGCTGGGGAAATACCATGTTGATGGCAATGAGAAACAACACCACACCACCTCCAATACTGATTGCCGGTTTTTCTAGGCCAAGAATAGAAAGGATTTGGTTACCCAGAAAAAGAAACGTCGTGAGTATCCCAAGGGCAATAAAAAGCTCCCGCACCATCACCCGGCGCCGGCTTTCCTCAGGAATTCCGGAAAGCACTGAGTGGAACAGGGGAATATTGCCCAGCGGGTCCATGATAATGACAAGCATCAATACTGCTGACCAGAAATCCATCACCTGTATTGTGAAGTACATTGCAACAAAGACAAGCATCGCGTATTCCATATCCCGGCAGTCATGCACACGAGCCAACCACCATTCTGGGCAGGGTTGTTCCCTGACAAAGACTTCAGTTTCAGTTTCGGAGTCCGGCCCGGTGATGCTCAGGCATTTTTCTCCGGATCAAGGCCTTCCGTGATCGAGCAACGCCAACAGGCCCTGCAAGAAGCGCCTTCCTGCCATCTTTTTGAGGCTCCGGAAGCTGCCACGGCTATTGCCGAATCCGTCCGCTGGGCAGGGCTCAAGAACGGGGGGTGCCTACAATTGGCATTACACTGGGAGCCTGACTTTCTGATCCTTCTTCCTGAACCCGGGGGACAATTCCTTTTTAAGGCCGGTGCGGTATGCTTTCCCTCCTCCTGGCGGCCTGAAGAAAAAATCGGCCTGCCCATACATGCTATTCACGCACCCGTTCCAACTCTCAATGAAAAGCTTGGTGCACAGATTGACACATTCTTAACCCGGCTCAAACCAAGCACACCCTGGCAACGTTTTAACTGGGGACTGAGCGGATCACCCAAGCTCAACCAACATCCCAGACTTAATCACCAGCCCCTCATCCATCCACTGAATCCCCGGCAAACATGGATACGTATTGAGGATCAAATTCTTCTCCGTCTTCCGGAATCAGGAGCAATTCTTTTTGGAATCCGTCTCGTCAATATTGAGCTCACAGAAATAAAGCACCAACCTGAAGCCTGTTCAGGACTGCGCCGGGCCATCAAAACCATGCCTGAGAGCATCGCCAACTACAAGGGCATCACCCCGGTTCGGGCAGACTTGCTTGAATATTTAATTTCCTGAACATACGCCAGAGATGACAAGGGCCGGGAGCCTCCCTTTAATCCCCATGAATAATCCGAACCATCTTAAGGTGCGGAATTTCTGCCTCCAAAAACTCATCTCCCTCGACCAGATAACCAAACCGCAGATAGAACCCCGCTGCCAAGCTCTGGGAATGCAGGTAGGTATGGCACATACCCATACACTCAGCCTGGCGGTGTAACTCATGCATGATGGCTGTGCCCACTCCGCATCCACGCCACCCTTCAATCACGGCAATCCTGCCGACTTTCCCGTTGCCGGCAATACGCCCTGCCCCAATCGGGATGCCTTCCGCATCCTCGGCAATGGCATGCAGGCATTGACTATCCATACCGTCACGTTCCACCAGAACATCAACACCCTGCTCTTCGATGAAGACCCGGCCGCGAACCTCAAGCAACCCGGAACCATCAGCATCCCATTGAGCCTTTCTCACACTCCAGATGTGCTCTTCCATACAATCATCTATGCCAGCATAACCGGGAATGCTCAAGGAAACTGCATTGATAAGCCCTTTCATTCCTCTGCAATAGCCGGTAAGGTCAATACCCAAAATCCCAAAGGTTCATGACTCTGCGCACCATATTGCCTTTCATGGTTTTCCTGCTTGGAATACTTCATTATGCCAACGCCGGAAAAATGGTTTTTACCGACCGGGGGGCGGGGTTACTTCGTGTAGCCAACCTGGATGGTTCCGGCCTGCAGACCCTGATCCCATCAGCGGGATCAAACATCCGTGGGGTAGCCATCGACATACCCGGCGACAGCCTATTCTATGCCGATAACGGTGCCGACATTATATACCGGGCACGCCTTGATGGTTCACAAAGGGAAACCATCGTCACTTCCGGGCTGGGTTTCCCGGCCGACCTTGCCCTCGACCATGCTGTGGGTCACATCTACTGGTGCGACCGCAACAACAACCGCATCGAGCGGGCTGATTATGACGGCAGTAACCGCCAGACGGTGATCTCCACCAATCGGCCCTACTATCTTGACCTCGACACGGTAAATAAACAGATCTACTGGGGCGACTTTTCGGGTGGCAACATCTTCCGTGCAGACCTTCCCGGCGGGACAAATATCCAGACAATCGTAAGTGGTCTTGTCCAGACGCGCGGCGTTAAGTTGGATGTCCTTGGCGGCTACCTCTACTGGTGTGACCGCAATGCCCACAAGGTGCAACGCAGGCCTGTAAAAGGCGGCCCAATCGAGGACCTATACACCGGTCTTGATACCCCGCACGGAATGACACTCGATATTGCTGCAGGTAAGATCTACTGGGCAGATACCGGGACAAATAACGTTGCAGGCAGCAAGGGTGGCATGGCAATAAACCGTGGCAGCATGGACGGTCGTGGACCGCATGAGGTAATCGCGAGGGTCAACCAGCCATGGGACATCACCCTCGACACCCGGGTTGCCAACTACCCCGAATGGGTCCAGAGACACTTCCCAAAAGATGGCTTGCCCTCATTATCAGATCCCGCCGCAGACCCTGACCATGATTTTCACAGCAACTTGCTGGAATACTTCACTGGGCTCAATCCATTGTCCCATGAGGAGGTTGCATTGACTGGCTACACAAGAGAAAACGGCAAGCTGCTGTTCAGTTACCGGCAAACTCTCTCCCCTATTACTGATATTCTTGCCACAGTGGAGGTCTCACCGAATATGCAAATCTGGAATTCTGGCGCCGCCTTCTCCAAGGTCATTGAAAAAAAACAGAATGACGAGGCCATTCGCTTTGTCCATGACATCCATCAGGAGGTTATCCAACAACATGCAAATCTCTTTATACGGCTAAAGGTCGATCTGCTTGCACCATGAAACTGCGCCGAGCCACAAACCAAGATTCCCCCGAACTGATTGCGCTTATTGATACAGTCTACCGGGAATACGGCGAGGTGATGCATACAGCCGGTGCTGACAGCGACCTGCTTGAAATTGAAGGGCGTTACTCAGGCCAGGGGGGTGACTTTGTCGTATTGGAAGACACGGCAAAGACGATTCTCGGTTGCCATGCCACCCTGCCCATTGACGCCGGCAAAGGCCTTCTGACTTTCCGGCGACTGTATCTCGAGAAATCCCTTCGCGGAAGCGGTCAGGGAAAAAAGCTGATGGACTGGGCTGTTGAGTGGGCCCGGAAAAAGGGATACCGCCAAGTTGAATTCTGGTCCGATACCCGGTTTACAGCCGCACACGGCTTCTTCAAAAATTATGGTTTCGAGGGTACGGGCGAAGTACGTGCCATGAATGATGGCGCACTGCCCTATTCCGAGTATTTTTTCCGGATGAGTCTCGCCGGGCCCAGCAATTGACCATTAAGAATCGCTAATCCCTCCTCACGGAGTGTCAATCGGGCGGGTCGGCCTGTCACCAAACTTTTCATGCCAACCCTCAAAATCAGGATTGTAATAAATCCAAGCCCTGGTGTTTTGAAACTGGCTTTCTTCACGAAGCAGCCGCGGCGGTTCGCCCAGGAAGGTAATCGACTCCAGCATGCCGCAATCCGCAAAGGCGCGCATGCCGATGCTCTTGACACTGGCCGGTATGGTAATGGACGTAAGTGCTGTACAGTTATAGAATGCACCGTCCCCTATGTGGGTAACCCCATCGGGTATGGTGACCTTTTCCAAGTTGGTGCTATTATAAAATGCCCCACTTTCAATCCGCGTTGTCGTCACGGGCAAAACCACACTGGTTAATTGATCGGCACCCATGAATGCGCCCTCACCAATGACCTCAACAATAGCACCGTTGATCTCCCCGGGAATAACCAGCTCACCCTCGACCTCCTTCGCCTGTGAATCAGAGAGAGCAATCTCAACCTGCTGCACATTGCCATTCCCGTCATCGCCGAATTTGTAATGCCAGGTCAGGTCATTGATATCCTCAGATCCTTCAGCTCCTGCCGATCTGTCTACAGTGTTCTTGCTAGAATTGGATTGCCCCGGTGTTAGGGAAGTGATGGGATCCCTGGATGATGCCGAGTTCTTTTCCTCTGCAGAATCCTTGCAACCAAGGAGAAAAACCGGAATTATTAAAAAGAATTTAAAGGCCTTCATGATTTTATTAATATTTGTCATAAGTCGCCCCTACTCAGGGTACTCGCAAGCAAATACTCCCTGTTTGAAGCAGAAAACACCTTCTTGCATCTGAAGAATTCATGCCTTGTCTATAAAGTAGGACAATAGCGAATCAAAGGATGCCAGCTTGAGTATTGCTTACCTAGAAGCCCGTTCACAACCCCTGACCATGCACCCTGTTCCATTCAGGCTATGCCATTGCACTCCTCGCCCATGAAATTGATCAGCCGCATTCATTTCCTCATTGCCCTGTTCCTCACCCTGCAGGCCCAAGGGAAATTAAAGGTGCCAAACCTCTTTTGCGATCACATGATCCTTCAGCAAAACACCAAGAACGCCATCTGGGGATTTGCGGAAACCGGCGAAAGAATCACCGTCGAGGCAAGCTGGGGAGCAAGGGAAACAACCATAGCTGACAGGCATGGAAACTGGAAAGTCATGCTGCCAACCCCCACAGCAGGTAGCGGGCAGCACCTCCTGCTGAAGGGAACCAACACGATAAAGATAAACAATGTCGCCATCGGAGAGGTGTGGTTGTGCATGGGGCAATCCAACATGGGCTGGGCTCTTGGAAACACATTCGGGGCCGAGCAAGAGGCAGCGAGGGCAAACTTCCCGAACTTGCGCATATTCAAATCCTCCCGTGAACACTGGCATGAACCTCTGGTGCAATCACGTGACCTTCTTGCCAAGTGGCAACCCTGCACACCTGAAGTTGCCAGCAATACTTCCGCTGTCTCGTATTACTTCGGCAGAAAACTGCACGAGGAGCTGGAAATCCCGGTTGGTATCATTGTGCAGGCCTATGCCGGAACACCCATAGAAGGATGGATGCCCGAGGACATTCAAAAGTCCGATCCGCGCACGAGGGCGGCAATGGACAACTACAAAAAACTTTCACGCCGCTTCAGTAAGGATGACGCCTTGAAAAAATTCGAGGATGAGCTGGCCGAGTACCGGACGAAAATTGCTGCGGGGCAAACCATGAAGAATAAGGTCAGGCAACTGGCGCCCCCCATCATCACCAAACCTGCCATCCTTGGTCACCAGTATCCTTCCCATATTTACAACGCCATGGTTCATCCGGTGCGTCCCTATGGTATCCAGGGTGCTATATGGTATCAAGGTGAGAGAAACTCCAAGGATGTTCCCCAGGCCCTCAACTATCGCAGGCAACTCGAGCAACTGATCAACTTCTACAGGTCTTCCTGGCATCATCAATCCGAAGGCCACGTGGCTGATGATTTCCCTTTTTATTTCACCCAGTTGCCAAGCTGGAACCCTCCCCAGGTGAAGCCGGTTGAAAGCGTGGAATCCCCATGGGTAGTCAACCGTGAAATGATGCGCATGGTTGCCAGCAAGGTTCCAAGAACTGCAATGGCAGTCACCATTGATACCGGGGACTCAATTGCCCTCCATCCAAAAAACAAGAAACCCATCGGCATTCGGCACGCCTACCTCGCACTGAAGGATACCTACGGGAAAAAAATCGTCGCGACAGGACCACGTTTTGTCAGCCATTCCGTGCAAGGCAACCGGATCATCCTGGAGTTTGATGCCATTGGCAGCGGCATGGTGAGTGCCCGGCAAGGGCAACTGGACACATTCGCAATAGCCGGCAAGGACAGGCAGTGGCGCTGGGCAAAGGCGGAAATCCGTGAAAACACCGTGATTCTTTCCGCAAAGGAAATCAAAAATCCAATCGCTGCCCGCTACGCCTGGGCAATGAATCCCTCAAGGCGTAACCTGTTATATAACAAGGAAGGAATCCCGGCTTCACCATTCAGGACGGACAACTGGCCTCTTTTTGACGAAAAGACTGACGCCCCCATCACGGTTTATAAACCGGAGAAACCAGCAGGGTATCAGCCTGTCGACTGGAGACGCCCGACCATGACACAATGAACTGGGAACAAAATCATGCCGACGAGGAACGCCAAAGTCACTTGATGTTCAACGTGTTTTGGATTGCGTTATCGAGATCTTCAAGGCACAATAAAGGGATAAGGCCAATAGCTGACTGCCCTTGAATGCAAAGCGATCAGCAGACGAAAATGTCAGCTGTTACCAACAAGATTAAGCATCCCCGCAAAGCAATGCCCCTGCACTTTACTCCAGTCCGGGTCCTCTCGGTAATATGCCGACTGGCCCTGATCGGCTTGTTGCTTAACCTGACAATACCATTGGCAAGTGCGGCCAAGACCACGGGTAACATCAGGGTACTGGGAATCCGCATTGACTTTTCCGATGCCCATAACGCGCCCAGCCTGGAAGCCATCGAGAAAAAGCTTAAGGCTGCCAAGAGCAACTTTGAAAGGTTCTCATTTGGCCGGATGAACATTGTCTACCACACCGTGGAGGTCAAACTTGGTAAGCGCGCCAGCTACAATGCCTCGCAAATGGCAACTCAGGCCGACCTGAGAGCAAACAGGGCGGGGCGCAATCCCGCCAGCTATAATATTGTCGGGTATTACTTTGGTGGTGGCTCAGTAGGATCCCATGCCACTGTCGGAGGCAAGCGGTTCTGGTCGAAAGGAAACGGTGGATCAACCATTCACGAAATGGGCCACAACTTCAATTTTGGCCACCAGAGAAGATGGGTACCAAACGGCAACAACCCAATCGGACTGCAGGGAGAACTGTTAAACGACCCCTGGCAGTTCATGAAAAGCGGGGGCATTGACCCGGACCCTTACGAAAAGTGGCGGTGCAACTGGATCACAGCACGCCACGACATCTTAACCAACGGAACCTACACCAGGAGGCTCTACAATTTCGACCAGAAGGACATTGCCAAAGCAAACAACAAGCGTGCCCTGCGGGTCAAGCGCACCACTTCCATCAACAAGTATTTCTGGATCGGTTACCGTTCCAGGCTGCTTAATAAAAGCAGTTCACCAAACCAGAAGAACTACCAGATGCGTCAGGGACTGGTTTTCTACTGGGACCGTGGAAATCCCGGGAAAAGTGTCGTTCTTTTGGACCTGCACCAGGGAACAGGAGGCACTGATGACCAATCCCTTCAACCTGGTGAAACCTTTACCGATAATGCAGGCAAGGTATACATCACCAATCTGGGCCGCGGCGGAACGGCTCCAAATGAATACGTCGACGTGAGAATCAACCGAGGGACATTTACCGGAAACCGGGTACCACAGCCAACTTGGAACGCGCCGGACACATGGCCAGCGGGCGAACCCATGACAGTAACCGTAAACGGAAACGACCCGGACGGTGATGAGGTGGCCTGTATGTGGCGTAGCGGGGGAATTGCCCACAATACGAGTGCCACAACCCTTACCCTTACAAAAAACAAGGCCGGCAAGTTTACTTTGCGGGCACTCGTCTCTGACATGAAGGGAAAGGCAACCGAATTGCGCAAGTCTATAACCATCACGGGAGCAATACCTACTAACGAATGGACGGGAAATACCAATACCTTCTGGTTTGAACAAACCAACTGGACCTCCGGGGAGCAACCGAATGCGCCGGACACCGTTGCCGTATGGAATGACTCCTTTACTGGGGACAATCAACCAGGCTTCAGCAACCCGGAAGTCAAGCAGTTGCGCCAGATCCGGCTGGAGCAAAGCCTGGATAAGGACGTAGCGCTCGAAATCCGTGATCCCAACGGCATGCTGGATCTCTTTCAGGGAGGCATCGACATGGCCGAGAGCGTGAAAGACCTCACTATCCACGGCAATGGCGCGCTAAGGCTGCAGACTGATCAAAGCTGGATGACCTCTCCAGAAGCCAGCCTGACCGTGGACACCGCGATCAATCTTAACGGCAAAACCCTCAGTGTGGCAGCACAAAACCAAGTCACATTCTCAGGAAGCATCAATGGCACTGGTGGAATCAAACTCAACAGTACCGGAAAACTGATCATTGATGATGCTACATACTCCGGAGCTACACTGGTGGAGAAAGGCAAGCTGGAGGTTACCGGGACCTTGTCCCGCAGTGCGGTCATGGTGGAAAAAGACGCTGCCCTGGGAGGAACCGGTTATATCGGCGGACATATTGTCATCGCCAATAACGCAACACTGTCCCCCGGAAGTGAATCAGCACTTGGCACACTAAGCTGCATGGGCGGCCTCACATTGAAAGGCAACATTCAAGTCGCGGTGAATCCCGCACTTTCCCCGAATTCTGACCGAATCAATGTCAGTGGCCCGCTGGAGGTGCAGCCCGGAAGTGCCAACATTATTACAATTGCCAATATAGGTGAACCATATGCAGCAGGGCAGGTATTTAGTATCTTCAACCAAGCCATACCAAATGGCGGGTTAATAACAATCCAACCCGCGATTCCTGCGCCTGGACTGCTCTGGGAAAACCATCTTGCGGCAAATGGAAGCATCGCCATCATCAAGGATCCTGACATCATTACTTTCGAACGCTGGGCACATGAAATCTCCGCCCTTTCCGGACCGGGCGCAGCTTTCGATGCCGACCCAAACAGGGATGGCATGGCAAATGGAATCGCATTCGCCCTGGGTGGCACCGATGCATTCGCCAACACAAGAAACCTGCAACCGGCATGGGACTACATTCCCGCCCGTTTAGAGGATGGTAATCAATATCCCGGTGAAATTGTTATCAGTTACCCACGCTCAAGAAATGCTGCCATATCCGTGAGCTCAGCACTGGAGTATTCCTCCGACTTGGTGAACTGGAATTCTGCAACTGAAAACAACACCAATATCACCATTGATGTGGAGGAAAACTTCTATGGCGAGGGCATTGACCGCGTTGAAATCCACCTTCTCGACGCACTTGCACCGGAGGGTAAATTTCTACTGCGCCTCAAGGCATCACTCAAACGTGAATAAATCCCAAAAGCGTGCGGTATCGACAACCATGACCGTCTGCTTTATTCAATGCCGCGCTAGAAAATAACCATTGTCGCTTTTATCGGTGTTATGGTTAATTAAACACCCGAAAACAGCAGGACGATGACTTCAACGAATAGAAGAAATTTTTTGCGCGGCATTGGAGTCTCTATTGCGCTCCCTGCCTTTGAATCCATGGGTGCCGCTTCACAAAGCGCGGCAAAAGCCAGTCGCTTTATCTGCGTTGCCCCTACCTACGGCATGAATCCAGGGGGGTTTTTCCCGGAACAAACCGGTCCAGACTATGCCCTTCCCCTGCTACTCAGGCCATTGGAAAAACACCGGCATGACTTAACGGTTTTCAGCAACCTGGATCATCCCGAGGTGGGTGGCGGTCACGGTTGTTCCAATACACTGCTTAACGGGGTTGAGCTCAAGGATACCAAGGAGAATCCACAACGCCTGCAGTCACTCGACGAGTACATGGCAGAGAAAATCGGACAACAAACCCGCTTCGCTTCCCTCCGGCTTGGTTCAGGTGGGATTTCGTGGTCACGTGCGGGTGTCATACTTCCCAGTGAAGGCAATCCCACGAGGGTATTTGCCCGGATGTTCCTGGAGGACAACCCGAAGATCAAGACCAAGACCAAGGAATATCTTCGGGAAGATGCCAGTATTCTGGATGTCGTCAGGGCAGATGCCCGGCGACTGAACAGTAAGCTCACCCGGGAGGACCAGGATAAGCTTGATGAATATTTGACCGCAATCCGGGAAGTGGAACGAAAATTACAGCGGCGCACTGACTGGATTGACATACCCAAACCCAAAGCCAGTGACAAGGTCATCAGGGGAGATGATGAGATGGTTGTGGATTTGACCTATCCTTACAATACATCAGTCATGTATGAGTTGATGGTGCTGGCCCTCCAAGCCAACCTGACAAACATCATCACTTTTGGGCATCCCGGCGGGAACCGGCTATTTCCTTTCGATGGCATTAGCATGGGATATCATTCCCTGACACACCACGGCAAGCGTCCTGACCTGCTCAAGGAACTGAATATCATTGAAACATTTTATGCGAAGCAGTTCACGGGACTTCTTGATCGTTTAAAGGTTGCCCGTGATTCAGAAGGCCAATCGCTACTGGATTCAACAGTCGTGATGTTTGGCAGTGGTATGGGGAATGCCAGTTCACATTCCAGCCGCAATCTCCCCATCATGGTTGCCGGGGGAGGATTTAAAAACGGGCAACATCACCGGTTTGATCGTAATGGGCGTGACGGACGCCCGCTCTGCGACCTTTACGTCACCATTCTTCAGCAACTCGGAGTGGAGACCGACCATTTCTCAACCAGCAGCGCCAACCTGAATCACCTGCTGGGCTGATGATTTTTCGCTGCGTAATTGCCTTCACTCTGCTTGCAGCCAATGCAGCAGGAAACGGCGATACTCATATTTTGAGGCCTTTCCTGCAGGCATACTGCATAGATTGTCATGGCCCTGACAAGCAAAAGGGAGACCGCCGTTTTGACAGGCTTGCCGGCGACTTCAGCAACCTGGATGAAGCAGAGACCTTTCAGGAAATACTGGACCAGCTTAACCTTGCAGAGATGCCTCCAGAAGGCAAAAAACAACCCGAGGCAGCTGAGCTAAAAGGAATCGTTGCCTACCTGACAAAAGCGCTTAGGGAAGCCCGCGCAATCGCGGATGAGAACTCCGGTAAGGTGATACTGCGCAGGTTAAACCGAACGGAATACCTGAACACAATCCGCGACTTGTTCGGATTGAAGATGGTGGACTTTGATCCCACAACCACATTTCCTCCTGATGATTCCATCGATGGTTTTGACAATGTTGGCGAAGGACTAATTGCCTCGGGGCACTTGCTGCAAAACTACCTGGAGGCAGCGCGCAAGGTCTCCGATAAGGTCATTCGACCCGGACCGCGCCCGGAAATGATCAAGTATGAATCCGGCACCAAGGCAGAAACGGATACGGATCAGGTTATTCTCAATGGGGTAGGCATTGACAAGGTGGCACGTCGGGAAGCTGGACGCCTGTATATTAAGTTTCGCCAACCGCTTGGGTTTCCAAAACTTGATAAAAAAAGGGGAGTTCCTGCTGATGGGCAATATGTGATTCGTTTTTCAGCCAAGGCTGTCCGCAGGAATTCTCGCTATAAAGATGCAGATCTAAGATACAATTCCAGTGAACCCATGCGGCTATCCATTTCCATTGATTCAAGGGAACTGGGAGCAACCGCCCACCGGATCATTGGTGAATACGAAATTCCCGATGACAGGGTAATAGAAATTGAACACAGGGTGTGGCTGGAAAAGGGATTCACATTTCACCTGCACTGGGCAAACGGACCCAATGGTTCCTTCAAGAGAATCCTGCGCAAGGTGCTGCCGAAATATAACAAGGATGCCCTCTACCCCATGCGCAACCCACCTGAAATGTATGTGGGTTCGGGGCCTGAACTGCATATTAATACCCTCGAAATTGAAGGACCTTTCTACGAAGAATGGCCACCTCCTGGCTTTGTTCGTTTCTTCCCGGATCCTCCCGCTGCCCCTGGGCCGGATTATCTGGAAACCTGCTTGATACGACTGGCAAATACTGCCTTCCGGCGACCAATAAGCGCGGAGGAGATGAAACCTTACCTGGATCTGGCAAAAAATTATCTCGAAGAAAAAAAGGACTTCTGGGCCGCCGCCCGTTATGGAGTTCGCGCGATACTGACCTCTCCCCGTTTCCTTTACCTTGCGGAAGCCTCTGCGGGTAAAGATAGCAAGCTTGATAGTTATGAACTTGCTACCCGGTTATCGTATTTTTTATGGAGCTCAATGCCTGATGATTCACTTCGTCGGGCAGCTGCGGCAGGCATCCTCCACGACCCGAAAGAACTCCGCCGGCAGGTCGAGCGTATGCTCAAGGATCCAAAGGCCAGTGCCTTGACTGAAAATTTTGTCGGGCAGTGGTTGCATTTGCGCAACCTGGGAGAAATGCCTCCAGATCCGGAAAAAAGTAAATCCTATTATGCCGAGAACCTTGAAAGCGCAATGCGGCAGGAAACCCACCTCTTCTTCCAGCATATACTCTCAAACAACCGGAGTATCCTGGATTTCATCGATTCAGACTATACGTTCCTCAATCCCGCCCTGGCTCGTCATTATAAAATCCCGGGGATCACAAAAGATTCGTTCCAGAGGGTCTCACTCAAGCCGGAACACCATCGCGGCGGACTGCTCGGTCACGGAAGTATCCTGACGGCAACCTCAAACGGTGTGGAAACCCAACCGGTTGCCCGCGGAGTATGGATTCTGGAAAACCTGCTGGGAACGCCTCCCAATCCTCCCCCACCGGATATCGAGCCTATTGAACCGGACACCCGCGGAGTCACCACTGTCCGTGCCCTCATGGAAAAGCACCGTAATAATGCAACTTGTTATGAATGCCACCGCAAGATTGATCCGCTCGGTCTTTCCATGGAGCATTATGATTACATCGGTGCATGGCGAGATCGCTACCACAAGCGCCTGCCTATAGACGGGACAGGAGAAATGCCTGACGGCACCGCTATAAATGGACCTGATGGTATCAGGAAATACCTGCTGGCTCGGCCGGAACAATTCACCCGGTGCCTGACCGAGAAGCTCTTCATTTATTCGATCGGTCGCAGGATCAGCTTCACGGATCGTGACGATATCGATCGCATCGTTACGGGCATGCCCGGGCATAACCATGGCCTGCGTGAACTCATCCACCAAGTGGTGGCGAGCAAACCTTTCCAGTCCAAATGAAGAAAATTCTTCTATTTCTCTGGCTTGCCGGAATAGCAAGTGCAACCCAAAAGCCCAATATCATCTTCATCATGGTCGATGACATGGGAAGGGACTGGGTGAGTTGCTACGGGGCTGGTCATCAAACCCCGAATATTGACCGGCTGGCCAACCAGGGAGTTCGCTACCAAACTGCGTGGTGCACCCCGATTTGCACCCCCACGCGCGTCACCCTTCTCACCGGGCAATACCCTTGTCACCACGGCTGGGTCCAGCATTATGATGTGCCCCGCTGGGGCGGGGCAGGATTGCGCGCCGACCGCTTCACCACATTTGCCAGGACCCTGCGCGATTCCGGCTACGCCACTGCCATTGGCGGCAAATGGCAAATCAATCATTTGGGAAAAGAACCCGACGCCCTGAAAAAACACGGCTTTGATGAACACTGCATCTGGCCGGGCGTGGAGGAGGGGCGACCTGAAACCCAAGAGCGTTTCTGGAACGGCTTACTGGCTACCAACGGCAAGCGCACCAAGGTTCCATATGGACCAGACACCATCAATGAGTTCCTCATCGACTTCATCAAGCGTCACAAGGAATCTCCTTTCCTGATATATTACCCAATGCTCCTGACTCATGGGCCGCATACCACGACACCAATGAATCAAGACGATCCCCCGGAAGGAAAACCGGACCTTTATGCGGGCAATGTCACATACATGGATCATTTGGTGGGCAAACTTGTTGCCGCCGTGGACAGGTTGGGCTTGAGGGAGAAAACCATCGTCATCTTTACCGGGGATAACGGGTCGGCTTCATCGGGAACTCTCGATGGAGAACCCTATCCCAAGGGCAAGGGACGCGAGGCAAGCTGGGGAGTGCATGTGCCCTTTATTGTGCGGGCACCGTTTCTGAACAAGGGAGGTATTGTATCGCGTGACCTGGTCGATTTTACAGATGTTTATCCCACATTCCTGGAACTGGCAGGGATAATGCCACCCGAAACACTCACGCTGGATGGAATATCCCTTGTTCCCAGCCTCAGGGGTGATGAAGATCCCTTTAAAAAACGCAGCTGGATATATTCACAGATCGGCAAATTCCGGATGATTCGTGACTGGTACCACATTGTCGATAACAAGGGCGCATTTCATAACCTGCTTCAGGATCCCCGCCAGGAGCAGAAAGTAAATCCTCTGGATAAGATTGCCCCCGGCCGGCGAAAACGCCTGCAAATGATCCTCGATCGCTTCCCGAAAAATGCACCTGCTCCCTTCCCCGAGTTTAAGGCAAAGCATCCCGGACTGAACTGAAACATCGTTGGAACTGCCCATCAGGTCTCAGTCAGGGCGAAAGACATGCCCACTAGATGGTTCCGTGCTTGAATTTACCTTCAAAAAGATCCACGAATGAGGCTCTTTGAAGAAAAAATGAAGAAACTTGGATTCCAGCAGACCCAAATGAAAACCCGCCGTGGCTTCATGGCTGCAGCCTCGCTGACGGCTCCCTTTATCAGCCGTCTCTGCTGGGCGTCAGGATCGCCCATGCAGAAACTTCAGTATGCAGCCATTGGCATTGGCGGGCGGGGCGGAGCTGATATCAATTCAATGTCCAGGCACAGCAAGGTCCAAATGATTGCGGCCGCAGATGTCGATTCCAGCGAATGCAGGAAGCTTGTGGCAAAGGATACTGGTGTAAAAACCTTCTCCGACTGGCGAAAGATGCTGCAGGCAATGGATATTGATATCGTCAGCGTATCCACACCTGACCATATGCACGGCATTATGGCATTGAGTGCCATGAACATGGGCATGCATGTGTATGTTCAGAAACCCCTGGCACAAACCATTGGAGAATGCCGTGCCATGCAAGAATCGGCGAAGCGCAACAATGTCATCATCCAGATGGGTACCCAGGGGGCATCAAGCTTTAATGACAGGATGGCAGTTGAACTAGTTCAGGGTCAGTTCATTGGCAAGGTAACCGAGGCATGGGTCTTTTGCGGTAAAAGCTGGGGAGATTCGAAAACACTACCCGATCTTCAGGATCAGGTTCCTGAAGGACTGGACTGGGAAGGGTGGCTTGGCGTCGGAGAAAAACGCCCCTACATAAAGAAATATTACCACCCCAAAAACTGGCGCCGCAGGCAGGGATTTGGAACGGGAACCCTGGGAGACATGGGTTGCCATATTTTTAATGCCATGTACCGGGGACTGGCACTCACGGCACCCAAAAGAGTGCGTTCCAGCACGCCTGTGCCCAATCAATACAACTGGACCGGTAATGAACGCGTTGAATATGACTTTCCGGCAAGCAAATATACAGATGGCGCCCTGAAAGTTTTCTGGGTAAGCGGCAAGCAACGTCCGCCGAAGGAACTTACCAGGCACATCCCTGAGGGAATCAAATACCGGTTCGGATGTTTGTTGAAAGGAGATAAAGGATTGCTCCTCTTAAGGCATGGCAGCAGTCCGGTGCTGTTGCCGGCAAAAAAATTCGCAAGCGTCAGGCCCAAAAAACTGGAACCTATCGGCCATCATGATGCGTTCATTAATGCCGTCCTTGACGGCAAGCGGGAACAACTGTTGTCGCCGATTGATTATGCGGCACCAATGACTGAGTTTATCCTGCTGGGCAATATCGCCATGCAGCACTCTCCCAATTGGCTCGAGTGGGATGCCAAGCAGGCATTGATCACCAATCACACGGATGCCAACCGGAACATCCACCGGACCTACCGCACCGGTTGGGACATTATGAAAGGATAACCAAATGATTTACCGATCCCTTCTCATCCTGTTTGTCCTGTTCTCCAGCCTGCTCAACGGCGGCGAGAAACAGAACGTGCTCTTCATCATTTCTGATGACCTGACCTCAACCGCGCTGGGCTGTTACGGCAATACATTGTGCAAGACCCCGAACATCGACAGACTGGCCACTCAAGGAACGCTTTTTACCCGCGCTTATTGCCAGGCCACTTTCTGCGGCCCTTCACGCGCCTCCTTGATGTTCGGTTATTACCCCTATGCCAGCAAGGCGTCGGGTTACACCAGCGGACGCAAGGAAGTCGGTGAAGACAAGGACAGCTGGGCGCAGCACTTTAAAAAGAATGGCTATCACAGTGCGCGCATTTCGAAAGTCTTTCACATGGGCGTTCCTCCCGACATCACAAAGGGCAGTGACGGGGCCGACGATCCGGAATCATGGAGTGAGGCCTACAATAGCAAGGGCCCGGAAACGAAGGTATCCGGACTCGCCGAACAGTTGTCGAATAATCCAGGTGGCTTGAAGAAAGGTACTGGTAGCAGCCAAAGCTTCAATGTCGTCGCGGCCGAGGGGGATGATCTGGTTCACTCGGACGGCAAAACGGCACAGAAAGCTGTCGAACTCCTCCACAAATACAAGGATATGGAAAAGCCCTTCTTTTTGGCGGTGGGATTCGTACGGCCACACGTTCCTTTGGTCGCTCCGAAAAAATATTTTGCTCCTTACCCGCTCGGCAAAATTGTTTTGCCGCCCAAAATTCCGGGTGATCAGGACGATATTCCCCAGAATTCGGCTAATAAGCGAACGACTGCCAATTACAAAATGGACTTGAACCAACAGAAAGGCACGCTCCGCGCCTACTACGCATCGGTCAGCTTCGTCGATGCTTTGGTCGGCAAGATTCTCACTGCTCTGGAGGCAACTGGCCAGCGCGACAACACCATCGTGATCTTCACCAGCGACCACGGTTACCACCTCGGTGAACACGACATGTGGCAAAAGGTCAGCATTCACGAGGAGTCAGCCAAGGTGCCGCTCATTATCTGCGTGCCGGGAAAAAAGCCGGCAGTGTGCCATTCTCTGGCAGAATTAATCGATCTCTATCCCACGGTCTCGAAACTGTGTGACCTGAAAATCCCAGGTAACATTCAGGGCAAGGACATATCGGGCATGCTGGACGACCCTGCCGTCAAGGTCCGCGATGCCGCCCTGTCCAGTGGCAAAGGCAGGCTGCTACGCACAGAAAACTGGGCCTTTCTCGACTACGGAAAATCCGGAGAACTCTATGACATGGAGAAAGATCCCAAACAATACGTCAACCTCATCGACAACCCCGCTTACGCCGAAACCCTGGCTACCATGAAGGCAAAACTGAAAGACAAGCTGACCGAAATCAGCAAAAATGATCTGGGTGGAAAATAAATCCCTTAAATAATGCATTCCACGGTCCGCCGTTTTTCATACGTTCTTTCCATTGTCCTGCTTGCCCCCATGGCAAGTGGCGGAGCACCCGCGGATATTCCGTCCTCCAAGGAGGACTTCCATCTCTTCCTCCTGATGGGGCAGTCAAACATGTCTGGAGGCGTTGGCTTAGCAGCCGGTGATACCCAACCGGTTCCCCATGTGCTTAAAATGCTTTATTCCAAAGAAGGAGCAGGGCCGAAGTGGGCACCCGGCGCCCATCCGCTGCACCCCAGGCGTCCCAATAAAAAACAGCGCTTCGGGCCGGGCATCTCTTTTGCGGAGGCTTATGTGGCTAATAAGCCCGGGATCGTGGTCGGATTGATTCCGATGGCCTGGGGTGGCAGGAGCATCGAGCAACTGGGCAAAGGATCTGAAATTTACAGCGATGCCATCCGTCACGCAAAGGCTGCCATGCAAGCCGGGACCCTAAAGGGTGTGCTGTGGCATCAAGGGGAATCGGACACCGTCGAGCAAACGAGAACCGACGCCTATGAGAAGAGGCTGCATTGCCTGATTGAAGATACCCGCAAGGACCTTGGGAACCTAAGATTGCCCTTCATCGTCGGAAACCTGGCGGAATTCTATGGCACCGGCAAAGATCACAAGGCACCGGATCGGGTAGCGCGTATTAGTCGAATTAAGGAGATCCTTCGAAGCTTACCGGAAAAAATACCTCATACTGGATTTGTCGAATCCACCGGCTGCAGCCCGGCTGCTCGTGCCAAGGTACATTTTGACCGTGAGTCGTGCATCCTGCTCGGGCATCGATATGCCAAGGTTTATGCCGACATGATGATCAAAGCCAAAATGCCATCTTCATCATGACCAATCAACTGGAGAAACGCTGGTCGCATATCAAGACCATCGGGAGTCACATCACCAACCCCCTGTGAGCTGAGCCCTGGGGGCATCACTTCGCTCAGGCAAGAGGGAAAAACAAATTGCTGGTGATATCCCAAGGAGGCAGTCATGCTGCCTCATTCCCAATGAAGACACTGGCCTCAATTGCTATCGCCTTGTTGCTTGTGGGGTGTGTCGGGAAGAATTCACCGCAATCACAAGACAATACTCCTGCTTCTCCAAATGTGGAAGCTAGCGTAACAGTCGAGCCGATCTTGTTTGTTGCTGACGGACTCAATGCCGATGGTACGCTGGTCAAAAATTATCAACGCGGACTGCAATACGCCATCGACTACTTCGGCAACTATGGTCCGTATTACGTCTACCTGCTGGGTCCTGACAGCGAGCAAAGTGTTCGCGAAATTTATCGCCAGCGGGCCATGACCCGGGTCAACAAGGGCCCCCGATTCCCCGCTGCGGAAGAACAGGTTAAGGAGTTCCTCAATCGTCAGAACGTCACTACCGAAATAAAGTCTGTTTTATCGGGCAAGGCTGAAGGCGGACTGACTTGGACTCAGGAGCCACCGATACTCTACGAGGACGTCACGACGAACGCCAAAGGAAGAGAGAAGGACCCGGTTGAGAATACATGGGGAGCTCTCCACGAGTATCACCATGTTTTCCAGATGGCACATTGTGATACCAGACAAGAGCGGACATCCGAGAAAAATATCAACTCGTGGATAGCCGAAGGCATGGCGACCTACAGTTCCGCCAAGTTCATGGAGAACCTTGGACTTATAGACTTCAAGGATTATATGCTGGAGTTAAGAAAATCAGGCGCCAACATTGGTCGTCCCGGCATCAACGAGTTCCTGGCCACAACGCAGGATTGGCAATTGTATAATGAAAGTTACTGGGATTCGGGAACATCTGCTCAGGTCTACTATATGCTCGGAGCATGGGCGACAGCATACTTGGTATATGTGCAGCAAATTGATACCGCCATCGTCCTGAAAAACTGGTATTATGACATTCCCCGCATCGGAAAATCAGCAGCATTCAAAAAACACATGGGTTTGTCACTTGCTGAATTTTATCAAAAATTTGACACTTTTATACGCCAGACAGATAACGAGGTAATGGCAATATTCCGGTAGCGGAAAGAAGAGACATGAAACCACACTAACCTTTAATGAAAGATTACCTGCTCTCATGAAACGAAGCCAAGCAAGCCGATTCTTCAAGGTACTGCTCTCTCTTAGTGTAATTACCATCAGCTTCAAAAGCTTTGCTCAAACCTCAAAGCTCAATGCAAAAAAAGGGAAAACCGAGAAGATCACTCTGGGAAAAATCAAGGGACGTCATTGGCTCTTCATGCCCAATGGCAAACCCTTCTTTGCCCATGGAATTACCCATGCCGGCAACCTAGATGCCAATATCGATTTTGAAGAATTTTCGAAAGCGTGCAAGGAAGTCGGCTTCAACGCCTACGGATACGGCTGCCCGGAACCGCTCCGTAAAGACATGCCTTTCATCGAAAGCTGGAATCATCTCGTGCCGATTTCCTACTACCGCGGCAAGAATGCCGTGCGATTCATTGACGTTTTCGACCTCAAGGTACAGGCTAAGCTTACGAACGGAGTGAAGGCAAATTGCCTTCGTAGCCGTAACAACCCCAACCTCATCGGCTACTGCTGGACTGATCTCGCATCCTGGCCCCTGAATAATCCTTCCGGAAACAACTGGGTGGAATTTATTCAGAACTTGCCCAAGGAGGCACCCGGTCAAAAGGCCTACCAAAAATTTCTAACCCAGTGGAATGGTGACGAAGGAAAAGCCCGCGACTTGGCCTTCCTTCGTCTCATCGCCCGTGAGTATTTTCGCGTTGTTGGCCAAGCTCAGCGTAAACATGCCCCCGGTCGACTGGTTTTCGGAGAGCGTTTCGGTTTAAGCGCGTTCAATCAATTCACCACGCTCGTTCCCGAGGTTCTGGAGGAAATGCTCCCCTACGTCGACGGCATCGCCATACAACCACCATTCCGAGGAGGATTCCCCAAGGATCAGCTCGACACCATTTACGAGCAAACCGGCAAACCTATTCTTCTCTGCGACTTTGCCATTCGATTCAGGGACGGCGACAAAGACATCCGCAGCTGGAAACCAGCCGCAGATTCGGTCGCCGCAGGCAAGTCATATTCTGAATACGTTAAGGCCACACTCGACACTGATTATATTGTCGGCGTCTTCTGGTGCAACCCAGTGGATACTCCGAAGGGATTCGGCAAGCCCGGCGTTAAGCAGGGGTTCTTTGGCAAAGATCTCACAGAACGTCCCGGACTGCACGATTCGGTTAAAAGATTGAATGCGTATCGGGATAAGGTTACCCCGAAACGATGAGAAACGTCTTACCCATTTGAAAAATTTTTCCCATGCAAACTATCATAAGCATCTCCAGCAACCGGAAAATAATGAAATCTATTCTCTCTATATTAATGGCATTTTCCCTGGTCTCCTCGGTCACTGCTCAGGATGCGGAGGAGATCCGCTTTGCCAAGATTATCAGTGACAACATGGTCTTGCAGCAGCAGAAGCCGATTACCCTGTGGGGGTGGGCCAGCCCTGAAATGAAAGTGAATGTAACCATCACTCAGGACGCGACCCTGGGAGCCGCGGCTATGGAAAAGCTTGGTGAATCTGCCGTCGCCGGAAAGGACAATGATGCCTACTCGGTAACGATGCGTTATGTGGAGAAAAATCCACCCAGACTGAAAACCCAAAAAATCAATACAAAGGCCGGAAAGGACGGTCGCTGGAGTGTGCAGTTTCCTCCTGCAAAGGCCAGCTTCCAGCCCACCTGGCTCATTGCTGAGTCCGGCCAAAAAGTAACGGTGGCCCGAAATGTGCTGATCGGGGAGATCTGGCTCTGCGCCGGGCAAAGCAACATGGGGTGGAGCAATTTCAACCGGAAGGATCGTGAAGCAGCCTCCGCGGATTTTCCGGGCCTGCGCTACATCGCCTGGGAGGATTCGTGGTATAAGCCATTAGACGAGGTTCGCAAAAAAATTCAATGGCAGGAATGCTCTCCGCAAAACGCACTACGCTTCTCTGCAGTCCCCTACCTTTACGGATTGTTCCTGCATCGATACCTGAAGGTGCCCGTCGGAATCATCAATGTCGCCCGCGGAGGAACCCTGGGCCAAACATGGTGCCTGCGCGAAGAGCTGGACAACATCGAAGGTAATCTCATGAAAACGGTGCTGGCCGAACACGATGCGCAAACCGCCATCTGGGATAACCCAAAACAGGTCGCCGAATTGATGAAGGCATGGGAAAAGAACTGTGATACCGCACGCAAAGAACATGTGGCCAAGGTTGCCAAGGCCAAAGCCGAGGGAAAAAAGGAACCGCGTTTACGCCTGCCCAAGAAACCCGGTGATGCCCGCGCCGGATGGAGTCCGCCCGCCGGATTGTTTAACGCCACCGTGATGCCGATTCGACAACTGGGGCTGCGGGGTGTGCTCTACTACCAGGGTGAGAACAACAACTTTATGCGCTGGACGCGCTACGAGTCCACGTTTCCCAAGGTGCCGGTATCCTTCCGTAAAGCCTTTGGTGATGACACCCTTCCCTTTGGCTGTATCAGTCAGCCCGGCTGGGGGACTTTCGGTATCGAACCCGAGCTGGCGGCTGTGGCCGAGGGCTATGCCATTATTCGCGACATCCAACGCCGAGCGCTTAAAAACGATCCGCATGCGGGCATGATTGCCACTTATCCCACCGGCAATTCCTATATTCACCCGGCTGAAAAACTGCCGGTGGCCGAATACGCCTCACTATGGGCACTTGCCAGGGTGTATGGGAAAAAGGTCGTGCACCGTGGAAACCAGTTCACCGAAATGAAAAAGAAAGATGATAAACTTTTTGTCTTCTTTGATCAGGACCCGGTGGTGCATGACCGCTGGAAGCATATTGAAAACAATGCCTCCTGGCAGGTATTACCCATGCCACGCGAGGGCAAGGCGCCCATTCTTGGCTTTGTCATTGCAGGAGCAGACAGCCACTGGCATCCGGCCAAGGCACGCGAGACCAAGCTCGATAACAAGTGGTGTATTGAACTAAGCAGTGATTTGGTCAAGGAACCGGTTGCTGCCCGCTATGGTTGGGCAAACTGGCCCACCGGCAACCTTGTCGGTCGCGAGCGCATCCCGGTGCCAACCTTCAGGACTGACGATTGGCCCATTCCCGAGGGCATGAACTATTCAGCGAAAGCCAAACAGGCCAGCGAGGAAAAGATTAAGGCCTTGCGCGAAACGGCCAAGCGCCAGGCAATGGAGCGCAGGATCGCGCAAATGCAGATTGACCTGCCTGCTCTGGAGCAGGACCTGAACAAGGGTGATGCCAAGGCCCAGATCGAGAGCAAGATCAGTCGGATGGAATATCTCCTGGATGAATTCAAAACCGATCCGTGGCTTTCTCGTCAACTAAAGGAATATGATCCCGAATTTACAGATAAGCTGGAGGCACTCCGCAAAACCGTCAGTGAATTAAGGAAGAAATAGTCCTTTCCGATAGCAGCTATGAAAAAATCTTCTCTATTACTCATCGCACTTCTACATCCCCTTCTCGCTTTATCCGAAGAACGGTCAACGCCGAACATCATCTTCGTGCTCTTTGATGACATCGGTTATGGCCAGCCAACAAGTTATCGCGCAGACTCCCCATTTAAGACTCCCAATATCGACCGCTTGGCAAAGCAGGGAATGCGCTTTACGGACGCCCACTCAGCAGCCGCCAACTGTACGCCCACCCGCTACGGTGTATTGACCGGGCGTTACCCCTGCCGAATCGGCCAGTATGGCGTACTGAAAACCTACTCTGCCCCCATTATTCCAAAGACTCGCCTCACGGTGGCCTCTTTCCTGAAAGCACAAGGCTACCACACCGCTTGTATCGGCAAGTGGCATTTGGGCATGAACTGGGTGGATGGAAAAAAGGAGGAGGATGAGGAACTTCCCATCGGGGCCCGCATGACGGATGGCCCCAACGCCCTTGGCTTTGATTATTTCTACGGCTTTACCCATGCCCGGAATATCGGGACAATCATTGAGCAAGACAGCGTAGTGGCCAAGGTAAAGGGCATCGAAAACCAGCCACTCATGATCAAGCAGGCCCTGAAGTATCTAACTGAGCGCGCCGGGAAGGATCAGCCCTTCTTTCTTTATTTTCCCATGTGCCCGCCACACAGCCCAATTGTGCCGGCGGAGAAATTCGTGGGAAAAAGTGGCATGAAGGGAAAAGAAGGAAAATACGGTGACTGGGTCTATCAGGGCGACCATATGCTGGGGGCGATCATGGATGCCCTGGAAAAAAATGGGCAAGCAAGAAACACACTCCTGATTGCCACCGGGGATAATGGCGCAGCCAGGCGGTCCTACCCTCCCTTGCGTGAGGCCAAGAGCAGTATTTATGAAGGTGGACACCGGGAACCCTTTGTCGCGCGCTGGCCCGGGAAAATCAAGCCAAGCAGCGTCAATCACAGTGTTATTTGCCTGAATGATTTCTTTGCAACCTGCGCAGATCTCCTACAGGTCAAGCTGCCTGCCAATGCGGCTGAGGACAGTGTCAGCCTCCTGCCTAGCTTACTGGGTGAAACCGGTGTTCAACCCCGGGGCGCCATTATCAATCAGGCCTCAGAAGGTCTGGCCATCAGGCAGGGGCCCTGGAAATATATCATGTTCCGCAATGGCACACGTGAACTCTACAACCTGAAGGAAGACATCTCCGAAACCAAGGATGTTGCAGGAGCGAATGCCGAAGTGGTGAACCAACTGGAGAAATTGATGCAAAGCTATTTCGACCGTGGGCGCAGCACCCCCGGTGCAGCGCAGGAGAAAGAATTTGATCTGCCCTTTGGCAAAAAATCCAAGAAAAAACAAAACAAGAAGAACAAGAAGTAGGATCATGAAGAGCATACCCAAATTAATACTCACGATCATAGTTTCCGTTTGTGCCCCTGCATTTGGCCAAGATAAAAACAAGCGCCCCAACATCCTTTTCATCATTGCCGATGACCAGGCCCCGTTTGACTTCAAATTCTACAACCCGCGCAGCACTCTGGACTCCCCGGTCATTGAGAAGCTGGCCAGTGAAGGCATGGTCATTGATGGTGCCTACCAGATGGGCTCCTGGGTGGGTGGCGTGTGCACCGCCTCACGCCACATGATCATGAGTGGGCGGACCGTCTGGCATATCCCAGACAAGGCGGGGCGCATCATGAACCCGCACGTCAATAATCCAAAAATGGTTCCTACTGATTTGGTAAAACACACACTGCCTGCAGTGTTCAACCGGGCCGGTTACGACACCATGCGCACCTGCAAGAACGGCAACAGTTATGAGGCCGCCAACAAGCTTTTCCAGGTTCGCCGTGACGGAACCCGGCGCGGTGGCACCGATGAACGGGGAAGTGCCTGGCATGCCGATCAGGTTCTTGATTACCTCAATGAGCGCGAGAGCTCCAAGGACACCGATCCCTTCCTGATCTATTTTGGTTTCTCTCACCCGCATGATGTCCGGGATGGAAAACCCGAACTCCTGAAAAAATATGGTGCGATCAACCACACGGACAAGGAGAGCATCCCGCCTGCCAACCCAAAGCAACCTCCCCTGCCGGTCAACTACCTTCCCGAGCACCCTTTCGACCACGGGCACACCAGCGTCCGCGATGAAGTGGGAGTGAAGGGTGTCTGGAAACGCCGCGATGAGCAAACCATTCGCAATGAAATCGGCCGGCAGTTTGCCTGCAGTGAGAATATTGACATTCAGGTTGGCCGGGTGCTGGCAAAGCTCGAAGCCATGGGGGAACTGGATAATACCTACGTCATCTATACCGCCGACCACGGAATGGCTATTGGCCGCCACGGTTTACAGGGCAAGCAAAACCTGTATGAACACACCTGGCGTGTCCCCTTTATCGTCATGGGACCAGGGATCAAGGCCGGAACAAGGGCCACCGGCAACATCTACCTGCTGGATTTCCTGAGCACGGCCTGTGACCTTGCCGGCATCAAGGCACCCGCTACATCGGAGGGCATCAGCTTTCGCCCGGTATTGGAAGGCGAAAAGCAGGTAGTCCGCGAAGTCGTGCACGGGGTTTATTGCGGCGGAGGCCGTCCAGGTTCGCGTTGCGTCCGTAAGGGAGACTGGAAACTCACCCAGTATCAGGCGGACAAGACCGGGGTGAAGCATATCCAGCTCTTCAACCTCAAGGACAATCCCCACGAGTTCATGAAAGAACATCATGCGCCCGCAGTAAAAGCATTAAGCGGAGCAAACCCAAAGCCCCGTCAGGTCAACCTTGCCGGCGATCCGGCCTGTGCCGCTAAACTCAAGGAAATGCAGAAATTACTCCTGACTGAGATGCGCAAACATGATGATCCCTACCGCTTCTGGAATCAGCCCGATGACAATCTTCCGGTTCCCCTCTACCGGGAAAGGAAAAAGAAAAAGACACCGAAAAAGCCCGGGAAAAACAAATAACCCTTCTTGGCAATCAGGGAGAAGAGTAGGATTGAGATCAGAACAATATGAACTCCTCTGAATCGGGATAGCGGCAGGCAAAAAGCCTACTTCTCCGTCACGGAGTAACTCAGCAGAATGTTCTGGTCACGGAGGTATAGCTTGCCGTTTGCCACGACCGGATGAGGCCATGCTCTGGCGCTGCTCCGGTCAGGCTGCTCGAATTGGCTGATTTCCTTCATGCCCTCAGGCGTAGCCTCAATCAGGGCCACCGGTCCCTTCTCACTGCGCAGGATAAAGCGCCCGCCGGCATACAGGGTGGCACCCTTGCCCACGCTGCGCTCCTTGAATACTTCCTCACCGCTCTTGATGGCAACACAGCGGAAGGTTCCTCCTGTTGATCCGTAAACGTGGCCATCGACCAGTACAACACCCCCATGGTGATTGGCAAGGTTGGTGTTCGCATAGATTTCCTGAGTCGACCAATCTGAACCTTCTTTGGTAATACGAAACCCGTTACAGCCCACCCCGTATCCTGAAGTCACAAACACAACATCACCGTCAATGACCGGGGTCGTGATAACAGCAGTGCGACCCGGGCGCGCCGCTTTCCAAAGGACTTTGCCGGTTTCTGGGTCAACGCCCGCAACGCTTGCCCCGGTGAGTTGGATGTATTGGCGGACACCGTGAATCGTGGCAACCACAACTGATGAATATCCGGCAGCATCGGTCCACTCACTGGTCTGCCAAAGCTTGGCACCTGTCTTCCGGCCGAGTGCCACCAGCGTTCCATCCTTGCCGCCAGGCGTGCAAATGACTCTGTCTTCATCCACCAAAGGGGATTCACTGTATTTCCACCCTGACATCATCTTGCCGCCAAAATCAGTGACCAGATTCTTTTTCCACAGAAGTTTCCCGGATACTGCATCCACACAGGCAATGTCGGAATGCTGGTTAAGAGCAAAGACTTGACCGCCATCCACAGTGGGAGTGCTACGTGTGCCGGGATACCCCTTATGCCCCCCGGCAGCACCAATCCTCGATTTCCAAATAAGGGTCCCATCTTTCTCACTGAGTGCAATAACACAGCTTCCATCTTCAAGATCACCAAGGGTATAGATGACCCCTTTAGAAACTGCGACGCTGGAAAAACCGACTCCAAGACCAGTGGCTTTCCAGGCCAGGGTTGGCCCACCTTCCGGCCACTTTTCAAGGAGGCCTTTCTCCTTGGATATTCCATCACGATCAGAGCCACGCCATTGAGGCCAGTCACCGGCTTTGGCCTTCAACCCAAACTGGATGGTCACAAATGAAAGAAGAGAAAGAAAGAGAACAGTAAATTTCATGAGGGAAGTATGAATGCCAAAGGGGTGGATGTCGAGGCCTTCAGGTTTAGTCAATATGAATAAATAGTGTTCATTGTAATGAACTAGGGCTGAAGAAACCATGACACATAAGGAAATAAGCCCCCCCGTTTAATTCTCCATCCTGCGAGTTTTTTATGCCTTCCCTGAATAAGAATGCCGGGCTAGGATTGCAGGTCGTAAAAATTTATGAAAAAATTACTCCTGATTTCCCTGATTACTTCAGTCGGCCTGCTGGTTGCCGCTGATCGCGGACAACGGACTGCCCCACAGCCCAACAAGCCAATTCCAAAAGAGCAGGTCATGCAATACACGGGTAAATGGAAAGATGCCAAGCTGAGCCGGGACGTGCGGATCCTCTGGCTCTTTGGCCCAGAGGATCACGGTGGGGGAGAACATGACTACATCCGCATCAAGGAACTGTTCGTCCCCATGCTAAAAGGTATTCCCCGCGTAACCGTGGAAGAAGCCTACCTGTTCCCTTCACAGGAGCAATTTGACCGGGCAGACCTGATGATTCAATTCCTCCACCTTCCGGATTTAACTGACGAGCAGTTGGCGATGTACCAGGCTTTTGTCAATCGTGGGGGCAATGTCGTCTCCATTCATGAGTCCTGTATTATGCGGCCGGTTGACCGGGCAAAGAAGCTGGCAGGATGCATCGGTTGTTCCTGGCAGGGAAACAGGAATTCACATTGGGGGAAATTCTCTCATGACCACCCGTTGTTTCTGAAAACCGAGCACCCGGCCTTCGCCGGGCTTCCAAAGTCTGTCCGGCTCAATGATGAGTCCTACTGGAGCCTGCTGCAGGCAGAAAATGTCGAGGTTATCGGCACCATTGCCCCTCAGTCCAATAGGGATGACACTCCCTTTGCGGACATCCTGAAAAGCAAGGGCGCCCGAAGTGAAGCCTTCTGGACCTACACCTCCGGCAAGGGCAGGGTATTCGGTACCACCACAGGCCACTACACCTATACGTATTTTGACCCGATGTATCGGCTCATCCTCTTGCGGGGCATCGCGTGGTGCCTAAAGGAAGACCCGGCGCCCTTTATGCCACTGGTTTTCCAAGGCATTACCAATGAAGATGGGCTTGTCGGCACAACCGACAAGATGATGAACTACAGAAACCGCAGAAAATAAAAAACTGATCTATTGGGAGCCATGCGACCGTTACCGGCTTTGCTCCTCGAATATCCAAGATGATGTGGAAGCCCGTTACACTTCTTTTGCCGACAGTCGTCTTTCTGATGTCCTGTCAGTCACCCACAATCCAGGTTCCCGTCCTGGACACCAGGGGAGATGTCTACAAAACCGAGGGCCCAAATGACCCGTTGATCTATGACAGCACCATCGGCGAGAAAAAAGCCATCATGATCTATGCTGACTTCCCCGATGCCGTAATGAAGATCAATACCAAGGAACGGGCCAAAGGTGTTCTGGGAAATGGCAAATTTCAGGAACTTTTTCATGAACAGTCCTATGGAAAAATGACTTTAAAGGTCGAGCATGTCCATGGCTGGCGGCGCTTGTCCAAGTCGGCAAAAGAATACAGTAGCAAGACAACCGAATCACACCGTGAACTGTTTGTGGAGATATTTGACCTCTATCCACAAGTCGATTTTCTGGCCTACGACTACATCATGGTCAATATGCCGCGTATCGGGAACACCGCTTTCGGGGAACGGGATGATCTGGCTATTCCTTACAGGGGGAAAAAAATCAATGTGGCCCTGAACATCTCCAGCAACAGTCCCTATGTGCTCGCCCATGAAACAGCACACCTGATGGGGCTACCCGACCTGTATACGTATGGGGGTGTTGAAGGCCCAAAAAATCCTGCCGGCCCCTGGGATATTATGTCTTCAGCTGGCCGGGCAAGCGGCTTTCTGGGCTGGCATCGCCACAAATTTAAGTGGCTCGATGCCAACAGAAAAACCTATATCACCTCGGGAACTCATCGATTTGAACTGACACCATTGAATGCGTCGACCGGAGTTTCGATGATCACGATACCCGCGGATGATCCAGTCAAACCCAGCAAGGTCTTTGTCGTTGAGATTTCACAACCCATCCAGAAACAAGATAAGGATGAAAATAGCGTTGGTGTGCTTGTCTACAGCGTCGATGCCACGTTGGCTACGGGACAGAATCCGGTCATTGTTTACCCTAAAACCGACTTAGTGCAGGCTCCTTTCCAGCCCGGTGACGTATTTGGTCACAAAGATGCACCCATGAGCATGAAGGTGCTGAAGCAAAACGCTGATGGTTCCTTCCTCATTGAAGTGACGGTAAAATAGAAGGCAAAATGAAACTGCCGGTTCCTGTTCTTATCGCTTTGTGCAGCGGTTGCTCTGCCATCTACCCCAATATTGAGAAAGATATTCAAGACCCATTCAAGGCGGGTGATACCATCGCCTTTCCCGGAGCAGAAGGTGCCGGCAAGTTCACCAAAGGCGGGCGGGGGGGAGATGTCTATCATGTAACCAATCTCAAGGACTCAGGACCTGGTTCACTCAGGGAAGGTATCAATTCGATAAAAGGTCCACGCACAATTGTTTTTGATGTCGGCGGCACGATTCGCCTGAAAACGGACCTGAAAATCATTAAACAATCCTACCTTACCATTGCAGGCCAGAGTGCCCCGGGTAAAGGAATCACACTGGCAGACAGGGCCCTGCAGATCAAACACTGCAATCATGTCATCGTTCGCTATTTGCGAGTTCGACTCGGTGATGAAAACAAGCCTAAAGGAACCGCCCCTGACTGTATTACCATCGAATACAACGACCACATCATACTCGACCATCTTTCACTGAGTTGGGGGATTGACGGCAACGGTGATTTTCGTGGCCTCAAGCACTCAACTTTACAGTGGTTAATTTTCAGCGAGGCGCTGCATGATTCCCTGCATAACAAAGGCAAGCACGCAATGTGCACGTCCTTCAGGGAGAACGAGGGTTTTGCAACCCTTCACCATAATATCTACGCAACCAGTCGCAATCGACACCCCACGGTTTCGGGAGGCCCGCAAGTCATGGAGTTTATCAACAACGTAAATTACAATTGGTCCGGAGGACAGAACATATCAGGTGAGCAATTCAATCTACTCAATAATTACTACAGGGCCGGACCTAACTCGAAATCCGGGCACCCCCTTCAATTCAAATCGCAGGAACAGACACCCATCTCTCGCGGGCATTTTTCCGGAAATTTTTTCGATGGATTGCCGGAAAAATTCAACCAGGACAACTACACAAGCATGAATTACATCGCTTCCGGGAAATATAAGAGCACGACCCGGGAATTTTTTGAGGCTGAAAAACGCTTTGATGCTGGAAATTACAAGCTGACAAAAATCGAATCGGCCAAAGAGGCATACGAGTCATGCCTGAAGAAAAGCGGTTGTTCGTTGGTACGTGACACCGTTGATGAGCGCCTCATCAAAAGCATCATCAATAAAACCGGTAAAATAATCGACTCGCAAAAGGACGTAGGAGGCTGGGACATGTATGCACCGGTCTCGCGCCCTGCAGGCTTTGACGCAGATCGTGACGGTATGCCTGATGCATGGGAACACAAGCAAGGCCTTAACCCCAATGACCCCTCAGACAGAAACAAGGACCGGGATCATGACGGTTTCACAAATCTTGAAGATTACCTTAACAGCCTTACGCATTAGAAAAAAACGACAGCCGGCAGAGATTAGTCGCATCACCCTTATATTACAGCCGGTCAAAAGGAGCGAAATGAGTTCCGGAATGCGATCTAAACAACAGGCCGCAACCTGCTTTTAGGTTGCCTTTGGCAGCCGATCGTTCAACATCCTTACACACATGAAACACATTATTCTCCTCTTCACTTTGCTCCTCAGTATGACAGCGTTATGGGCAGAAGATACCCGTTGTTATGAACTGCGTGTTTATACCGCCAACGAAGGTAAACTGGAAGCCCTGAATGCCCGGTTCCGGGACCATACCTGCAAGCTCTTTGAAAAACACGGGCTTACCAATGTCGGTTACTGGGTGCCGTCTGATAAATCCGATAACCGCCTTATCTATGTCATTAGTTCACCCAATCGGTCGACTCATGCAAAATCGTTTAAAGCGTTTCTCAATGATCCCGACTGGAAAAAGGCCTATGCCGCTTCCACCAAAAATGGTCGTCTCGTGGCCAAGATCGAGAGTACTTTTATGAATGCGACGGATTATTCTCCTATCATAAAATCGGTTATTACAAAAAAAGAACGCGTGTTCGAACTGCGCACCTACGTCACCGCTCCTGACCGGCTGAACAACCTGCACGCGCGTTTCCGTGACCATACCTGCGGCATCTTTGAAGCCCATGGCATGACCAATATCGCCTACTGGACCCCCACGGACGAAAACAAGGGCAAATCCAATACCCTGATCTATATCATTTCCCACTCGAATACGCCGCAGGCTAAAAAGAACTGGAAAGGCTTTATCGGAGACCCTGAATGGAAAAAGGCAAGGGCAGCCTCGGTAAAGGATGGCAAGATTCTGGCAAAGGCTCCACACAAGGTTTTTCTGAAAGCCGTGGATTACTCTCCGATTAAGTGAGTTGGGTATCCAGACAGAAGAAAATACTGCGAGCACTGCCGGCCGGGCAATGAAACCCATTCTCCTGCTCTCCCTTTGGGTTCTTCTCACGGGACATTCGCATTCTGTTGAGCATTCAGTTTCCGGGAAGACAGACTGCGCCCAGAAATCCCCTGTGGAAAAAGATCGTTGGGGAAAAACTACGCGAAAAGAGGCTGCGTTTTATGCTGCAAGCGACGTTGCCGACTCACAGGTAAAACTCACGAAAAAATGGTATCAAATCGCTGCCAGCGCCTGGGGCAATTACGGCCCACTTGAATTCTGGGTCGTTGGGCAAGATGAACAGGCAGCAGCAGAACTGGACAAGCGATATTGTGATATTCGCAAGCAAAAGGACCCGACAACCAGTATACGGCATTGCCTAAACAGGAGTCATAATTTTGTTTCCTATGCAAGGAGTGGAAATGCAGGTTTAAACACGCGCAGAAATGAGCACAGCCAGTGGTCAGGATTCATCATCACCATGTCAGGCAAGTTCCCGGGGCCTGATGAGGATGATTACAAGCCCGTCGTCCTTCATGAATATTTCCATGTCTACCAGCATGCGCATATCCACAGCAGGAATGAAGCCGAGCGGGAAAGGCTCGGTCAAAAGAATCCCTGGTGGGGCGAAGGCGGTGCCGAGTATATGGCACAGTTGCTCTACTCAAGGCAACCTGGTGTCCGTCCGACTTACCTGAGGGAAATGATGCGGCGCAAGCTCGGCTCACTGAAAGATCTCAGGGACGGGGAAAATATCAGTGATATTCCTTATGGCCCACGGGCCAGGATCGCCTATGACCTTGGCGCCTGGTTTATTGCCTTCCTTGTCCACAAGTCCGGCGAGAACGCCTACCGAAAGGGGTTCCATCAAGATCTCAATAAAATGGGATTTGAGGGCTCTTTCCGAAGAAATTTCGGGGCTTCCCCGGAAAATCTTCTCAGGCAATTCCATAATTCTTTCCTTAAATTGGATTTGGAGGATAAATTGAAGATTATCCCGGCAGGGACACCCAGGTAAAAACCATGAAGACAATGATCATCCTCCTCACTGCGTTGACTGCCATTCATGTGGCATCCTCTGAAGAACAGTGGTGGCAATTCCGCGGTCCGCAGGGCAATGGACATACCCTGTCCACCGGGTTGCCCATCGAGTGGGATGAGAAGAAAAACGTGGTCTGGAAAACATCAATCCATGACCGGGGATGGTCTTCACCGGTGATCTGGAACGACCAGGTCTGGATGACCACCGCAACAAAGGATGGAACCAAGCTCTTCGCGGTCTGTGTCCACAAGACATCCGGGAAAATTCTCCATGACATCCATGTTTTTGACGTGGAGATCCCGATGGCGATTACCTCGGACAACACCTACGCGACACCCACTTCCGTGATCGAGGAAGGCCGCGTCTACATCCATTTCGGCACCTATGGGACCGCCTGCCTGGATACGGTAACCGGCAAGACCCTGTGGACCCGTCGCGACCTGAAATGTGATCACGAAAAGGGGGCCGGGCCGGCCAGTTCCCCGCTACTGGTAGGGGACCTGCTGGTCATGCATGTTGATGGCAGAGACGTGCAATACATTATCGCCCTGAACAAGAAGGATGGCACGACTGCCTGGAAAACGGACCGTTCCCTTGATTACAGCAAGGTGCCTGTTCACCAAAGGAAAGCCTATGGCATGCCGGTCCTGATTCCCCGGGGAGAAAAAACCCAGTTGGCGGGTGTCGGAGGCAGGGGGGTATTCGCCTACGACCCGGCCACGGGAAAGGAACTCTGGATGGCACGCCACCGAGGCTGGTCAATCGCACCCAGGCCCGTTTTCGGACACGGGCTCCTCTTTGCAATCATCGACCGGGACAGCCCTGAACTATGGGCCATCCGTCCCGATGGCAACGGCGATATCACTGAAACCCATATCGCCTGGAAGGAGACAAAGCGGATGCCGCCTAGAGCATCCCCCCTATTGGCCGAGGGTCTCCTCTTTCTGGTAAACCGCAACGGGATCGCATCCTGCTTTGAGCCAAAGACCGGGGAGTTGATCTGGCAGGAAAGGCTCAAGGGGGCCTATTCAGCTTCCCCCATCTACACCAAGGGGCGGATTTACTTCTTTAATGAGGATGCCATCTGCACGGTAATCAAGCCTTCACGAAAACTGGAAATCATGAACACCAACGCGTTGGCCAGGCAAGCATTGATGGCAACCCCGGCCGTTGACGGCAGTGCTTTTTATATCCGCACCGAAAAACATCTCTATTGCATTCGTAACTCCTCTGAATAAAACGGTTACTGCTCCTCCCAGCCCCCAGAATCGGGTATTCTTGAGGATATTTTTCCTAATATCCCATTTTTCTTGGGGAATCTTATAACAACCGGAAAATTTCAGGACGCTCACCCATGACACTTAAAACCCTCTCCATCCTGCCTGCTCTCATCGCTGCGGCCAGCGTCTATGCAGATACCCCGAACATCATTTTCATCATGGCTGATGATCTCGGTTATGGTGATGTCTCCTGCTACAACCCGGATTCAAAGATCCCCACCCCGAACATGGATCGGCTCGCCTCACAGGGGCGGCGTTTCACTGATGCCCACAGCCCTTCCGGTGTTTGTACCCCCACTCGATACGGTGTCTTGACCGGCCGGTATGCCTGGCGATCCCGCCTGAAATCCGGGGTTCTTGGCGGCTACTCACCACCCCTAATCGAAAAAGGCCGTGCCACGGTCGCCTCCCTGCTCAAGCAGAAGGGATACCGCACAGCTTGTATCGGCAAATGGCACCTCGGTCTGGGTTGGCAGAGAATTGACAAAAAAAAGGCCGCAGGCGACCCAAAGCACAATGCAAGCGGAATCGACCATGGTAAACCACTCACCGCGGGACCCCTAACCCTCGGTTTTGATTATTTTTTCGGCTGTTCCGCCTCATGGGACATGCCGCCCTATGCCTGGATTGAAAATGATTCCCTTATCGAGAGTGACCTGGTGCCCACCAAGAAGAAAGCCAACGGATTTGGCCGGGCGGGACTCAAGTCCAAAAAGATGAAACCGGAAAGCGCCCTGCCCGAACTGACCGCAAAGGCTATCTCTTACATCAAGAACACGACAGCCGAGCATAAGGACAAACCGTTCTTTCTCTACTTCCCGTTACCCTCACCTCACACCCCGGTTGCACCCAATGAGGGCTTCCTTGGCAAAAGCAAAGCAGGAAAATATGGGGATTTCGTCTTTGAAACTGACTGGGTGGTTGGCGAGGTCATGAAAGCCATCGATGATGCCGGCATTACCGCGGACACCCTGCTCATCGTCACCAGTGACAACGGGCCGGAACGCCACATGATCAAGCGCAAGAGCGAGTTTAAGCACTTCAGTGCTGCGGAATTTCGCGGCTGCAAGCGGGACAACTGGGAGGGAGGGCACCGGGTTCCATTTATCGCACGGTGGCCGGGAAGGATTAACCCGGCAACAACCAGCGATGAGATCATCTGCCTGACCGACCTGACCGCCACCGCTGCTGCCATTACTGGCATAGGCCTGCCAAAGGATTGTGCCGAAGACAGTCACAATATCCTGCCTGCCCTGCTGGGCACTCCCTTAACGCAACCAATCCGCGAGGCCACCGTTCACCATTCCAGCAAGGGCAAGTTCGCCATCAGGCAGGGAAAATGGGTGTTGCTGGATCATCCGGGGTCCGGTGGCAACCGTTACGATGCCCAGACCGGGGAGGTCCAACTCTACGACCTGCAGACCGACGCGAGCGAAGAAAACAACGTGCATGATCAAAACCCGGAAATTGTCAGCAGACTGAAAAGCCTGCTGGAGAAATACAAAAAATCCGGCCGCAGCCGACCCTGAACAGCAAAACCAAATCCACTTCTCGAACCCTGTATTCTTCTTCCTGGTCTTTATTGTTGAATGCTTCCGCACTCTTCACCAAACAACTCATGAAATTCGTAAAACCTGCAGTGTTTCTCTTCTTCATGGCACTGGTCTCCACAATCAGTGCCGCCAAGAAGCCCAATATCCTCTTCATTATCGCTGACGACCAGTCGCCCTTTGACTTCAAGGCCTATGACCCGTCCTCTCCTCTGGATGCCCCGGTCATCGGCAGCCTGGCTGTAGATGGCATGACCTTTGATGCCGCCTACCACATGGGATCAATGTCCGGGGCGGTGTGCTCCCCCTCACGCACCATGATCATGAGCGGGCGCACGCTGTGGCACCTCCCTCCGCGGGGCAAGAAGCACCTGAAACGCGAACAGGGAATTACCAACGGCCGGGACATACTGAACAATACCCTGCCCGCCGTCTTTAACCGTGCGGGATATGACACCATGCGCACCTGCAAGAAAGGCAATAGCTACAGCCTGGCCAATGCCCAGTTCAAGGTGGTGCATGATGCCACGAAACGTGGTGGCACGGCAGAATCCGGCAGCGCATGGCACGGCCAGCAGGTCATCAACTACCTCAATGAGCGAGAGAAAAAAGATGACCGGAACCCGTTCTTTATCTACTTCGGGTTCTCCCATCCCCATGATGTCCGTGATGGCACACCCGAACTGCTGGAGAAATATGGTGCTGTAAACCATCGTGAGCGCAAGTCACTGCCCCCGGCAAACCCGAAAGCCCCGAAGCTGCCCCTCAACTGGTTGCCCAAGCACCCCTTTCACCATGGTCACCCCGGCCTGCGTGATGAGGTATCCGTCGGCGGGGTCTGGGAGCGCCGTGATAAGGTCACCATCCGCAACGAAATTGGCCGGCAACTTGCCTGCAGCGAAAACATCGACCAGCAGGTTGGTCGCGTTCTGAAGAAGCTCAAAGCCATGGGAGAACTCGACAATACCTACATCATCTATACGGCAGACCATGGAATGGCCATCGGGAGGCATGGGCTGCAGGGAAAACAAAATCTCTACGAGCACACCTGGCGCGTACCCTTGTTTGTAAAGGGACCCGGCATCAAGGCCGGCAGCCGGGTCACCGGCAATGTCTACCTGCTGGACACACTTTCCACCCTTTGTGATCTGGCGGGTATCGCCATACCGGCCACCAGCCAGGGACGCAGCTTCAAGCCAGTCCTGATGGGCAAGCAGGACACCATCCGCGATGTGCTCTACGGAGCCTACTGCGGAGGCACCAAGCCGGGCATGCGCTCGGTCCGCAAGGGGGACTGGAAATTAATCAAGTATGATGTCATGGACGGCAAGGTGCGGCAGACCCAACTCTTCAACCTCAGGGAAAATCCCCATGAATACATCGTGGAAAACCATGATTCCAAGGTGAAAGCGCAGTCGGAAGCCAAGCCGCGGCCCGGCCAGCTTAATCTTGCGGATGATCCACGGCATGCAGGCAAGCTGAAGGAAATGGAAATCCTGCTGCACTCCGAGATGAAACGGCTGGGTGATCCGCACCGCCTTTGGGACCAGCCAAAGGATTGATCCTTATTTATTCAGTTTGTTCTCACCAACACTTAATCCGGCGGCAGCTTAGCTGAGTTCGTTGGTCAGCAATGCCTCATGCTTGACCTCCAACAGCCTACCTATCGCGCTGAGATTTCTCAAGATCCTTGATGCGTTCAGTCAGTTTCTTGATCTTGTCATCCATCAGCATGCTGTTGGCGATCAACCAGCAAATGAGTATACCCGCAATGGGACCGAAGTATTCCATATATGTCTCTGTAGGTTCTTGTGAAATCTGACTTGAAGATAGATACCCCCTCAGCGACGAGGCTTGTCGATGTCAAACGAGGATTCGTAGGCGGCTGATGCCGATCACAGAATAATCTCAGTCCACCTTCCACCAACCGTCAATACGAGCAAGCAGATCTTGGACCACGCCGGGATGCTCGTTCGCCAGATTTTTCGTTTCATGCGGATCGGCAAGGAGATCGAATAGTTCCAAGTTCGCTCCAGTTTTGCGGCGATGACCACCGGCCCAAGGACGGATTTTCGGCGGGTTCTTAATCCAGGCTACGAGCTTCCATTTGCCGTGGATGCAGGATCGTGTCCAGAGACTCTTCTCCGGTTCAGTGGCAGAAGCCATGTCGTGGGCGAAGTTTGAGAGGAACAGCGTGTCGCGCTTGGCCACCACCTGTTCATCAAGCAGGTTGATGCCGGGCAAGGAAGCTGGAGGCTTGACGCCAGCTGCGGTGAGAATCGTGGGCACCACGTCGATGTTGGACACCAGCCGTCGCTCATCCTTGCGCGGTTTTATCTTGCCAGGCCAATGCGCGATGAACGGAGTGCGCACGCCGTTTTCGTAGGGGTGTGCCTTGCCGTAATCGTTCCAGCCATTGTCGGCGAGGTAGAGCACCAGCGTGTTGTCGGCAACTCCCTTTTTCTTGAGTTGGCCCATCAACTCGCCACAGGTTTCATCGAGCCACTCAATCATCGCCAGATACTTGGCCTTTTTTTGGTTTTTGACTTCGGTATATTTCTTGAGCAATCGCGCCGGTGGATTGTGCGGCGTGTGCGGCAGGAAGGGGGCGTACCAGACAAAGAATGGCTTCTTCTGTTGCTGGGCCTTGTCGATGAAATCGTAAATCGGATTCATCGATTTGCGGCCGATGGACAGGGCCTTTCCGCCGTGGCGGCCGGTGAATCCCATGTCGTCGGTGAAGCCAACACGATTCGGATGGCCCATCCAGTACTTGCCCGTGTGCAAGGTTAGGTAACCGGCATCAGTAAGCTGTCTGGGCAGCTGCGTCTTTTTGAAGAACGGCTCAATCCAATCGGCGCGCTTTTGCCCGCGGACGGGATCGTTTCCGGTGATGCCGTGTTGGTGCGGGTACAAGCCGGTCAGCATCGTAGCCAGTGACGGACTGCAGATCGCGGTAGTGACATAACCACGCGTAAAGGTCAGTCCTTCGGCGGCAAGCCGGTCGATATTGGGGGTTTTGGCGTGGAGATGACCGGCAAAGCTGTAATCGGTCCAGGCGTGATCGTCGCTGATGATTAGCACGACGTTAGGGCGCGACGGCGTGGCGCCATCGTCCGCCATGAGTCCCTGCCCCAAGATCAACCCGTGAAGGACAAGAATGGAGATAAACCAAAGTCGAAAGTGATTACGGTGAATTCTCATGAGAGGATACAATAGAAGAACTCTTAGGCGTTACGACCATTTACTATCTCTCACATGTGTTTTTTGTAACGCATTTTTGCGTCCCTATGAATCAATCCAAAGAGGGGGATTTACCTCTTTCTCTTTTTCTTTTATCTGGAGACATGGTGATTTCCTCAATGAGCCATTTGGTGAAACCCAGGACGGAGTGCGGATCGGTTTCCGGCCCGACAGGCCGCCCCCGTCCATCCGCATGAGGAAAAGTATTCAAATAATAATGCATCCTGGGGTGATGTTTTGGCAGTCCGGCCTTCCAGAATTTCTGTAGCCAGTCCCTTTCCATAAACTCGTAGTAAACTTTCCCTTTCCAGCGTATCGGCCCGTAATAAAAAATGTATTCCTTGCCCCTGGCTAGAGTCCACCTAGCACCCCTGATTACTTTTTCCGGCTTACCCCAGCCTGTTTCCAGAGGCCAGTGGCGATTGAACTGGTGGCACTCGTAGGCAATCCCGTCACACTTCTTCATGATCGGCAGGAACCGTTCATCCGTGGCAAAAAAAGAAGGCTCCTGAACCATTTGAATCAGCTTGTAATTGCTGCACTTGATTAATTTCAATGAGTACGCCTTTTTAAACATAGCCCGGATGTCGTCAAAATCCTTCTCGTAAAGGATGCGTGTGTCTTCCTTGAAAGGACCCGGTTTGGCATCCTTGTGCCCTCTCTGTATGGCAAGGTCATACTCACGACAGATCAGAATATGATCCACCTGGGCGCCCTGCCCCTCCCATTTGCGGATTGTTTGGATGAGCAAGTTCTTTCTCGGATCAAGGTCATCGCGGGCCTCGCTCAGTCCCCAATAATGTTCAAAGAAGACCCGCTTGGTCTTGAAATCCCCATCAAGCCAGCCCTTGACCACATCTAGATTTTTGGCAACAAAAGGATAGTTACCCTTTTGCTCTTCATAAGTGGGAGTACCAGCCCAAGATCCACCGTGGTTATGGCTGTGATCCATCTTAGCGGTCCGGGGCAAGGGACGAAGTCCCACAAAGCCATGGTCAGCATGATCTTCCCCGAGCACGGTATTTGCACTAAAGAGCACAAAAGCCAGGAAGCCTCCGGCAATAGCATAATGACGTTTTATGATCCTCGTGCTGGTTAAGATCTCCATTACATCCATTTGATCTACTACCAAGCCTTACCAATCAACCCTTGTTTTGCTTAATGAAAAAACCAGTGGCGCCTTCGAACCGCTTGTCCGCCTCCTGCTTGTTGATGATGACTTTGCCAATCGAGGTGAAGCCCTTTTTTTTGCGCTCCTCGGTAATGGTAATGGTATCCCACGGTCCGCGACTCTTGTCCTGTTGCCATAGCCTGCCCTTGCCGTTAATCAGGTCGATTTCCTTGAGATTGAGCTCAAGCCTGTCCTGCTTCACATTCACCACAAGGTAATTGGGCTTGGTGGTGCGCCCAATCAGGCCCCCGTGGGCAATTTGCTGTATGCCATCGCGTTGAGTGCAGGTCACCGCATGCACTTCCCCGCAAAGGTAGAGGTCGACACCATGCCTGACCATGGATTTCCAGAAGTCCGAGTCATGCCCCTTGACGGTCAACATACCGGATGAACTGAAGGTTCGTACCGGCCGCAGGATGGGGGTGTGCCCCATGACCACGATATGGTCCACCTTGGGCCCATGCTCACCCACCACCTTCTCAAACCACGCGAGTTGTGTTCCGGTTACCCCGGCGGCGATCTCTCCCTGGTTACTCTTCCCCTTCTCAAATACATCCACTGATACGAACAAGGCATTCCTGTAAAGCCAGTAGAAAGCGGTACCCTTCATGTGATCAGGACCGTTGAGAGGCATCTTCAGGTGACGGCGAAAAGCAGCCTTGTAAAAGGGAACCGCATCCGCTGCGGCTCCCCGCCATGGATTGTCCCTGATCTCATGATCACCAAGGGCAGCGTAGACCTTGAGATCCTGATCCTGAAAACGCTGCACCCAGCCGGGGTAATACTTGTTTGCCCAACGGTCAATCTCCTCTTTCTTCGTGCCCCAATGACCCATCACGAGGTCACCGGCCACCATGGCGAAAGCCGGGTCTTCCTTTTTCATGGATCCGACGATGAACCCGAGGGCGTCCTCCCAGCCCTTCTGGGGATACTCGATGTCAAAGTTCAGGAAGTCGGGAATACTGACAAAGCTCCAGGCTTGAGAATTCGGTTTGTCCGAGTCCTGATTTTTCTCCCCGGCCTGTAGCCCTTCCCTCAGGAAAAAGACTGCCATCACAAGGATAATAAGTATTTTGGGTAAAGCTTTCATGGTATTTGTTTGGTGAAATTAAGAAACATACTGCTTCGGATTGTCAGAGATTGAGAAGACTTGACCGATAACGTAGAGTCATCGCTATGAAACAGGCTCTATTGGTTTTTTTAGCGATGACATTTCAGTTGTTTGGGACTGCAGGCTACCTCTTCTCGAAGCAGCGCCCAAACATTGTCTTTATTTTTTCTGACGACCACTCCTATGAGGCCATTTCATCCTATGGCGGCAGGCTCAAGGATGTTGCTCCGACACCGCACCTGGACCGGATCGCCAAGGAAGGAATCCGTTTCGACAACTGCTTTGTCACCAATGCTCTCTGCGGCCCCAGTCGTGCGGTGATATTGACCGGCAAGCACTCCCACCTGAACGGCTTCATGGAAAATGAGCATGTCTTCAATGGCGACCAGCAAACCTTTCCAAAGCTTCTGCAAAAGGGTGGTTACCAAACAGCAGTCATCGGCAAGTGGCACCTCGGTTCAGATCCGCAAGGCTTTGACCTGTGGAATGTGCTGCCCGGTCAGGGAACCTACTACGCGCCCGACTTCCGGACGCCCAAGGGACTGGTCCCAGGCACTCCCGGGGAATATGTGACCGAGGCCGTGGTAAACAAGTCGATCGAGTGGCTCAAGGAAGGCAGGGACAAAAAGAAGCCTTTTATGCTCATGGTTCAGCACAAGGCACCGCACCGCTTCTGGCTGCCGCCCGTTCACCTTCTTGAGGAATACACCTCCAAGGTCTACCCCGAGCCCGAGAACCTCTTCGATGACTACAAGGGCAGGGGCACACCGGCACAAACTCAAGACATGACCCTAAAAGTGACTATGGATCTGGCACTGGACAACAAGATGGTTCCCTTCCGCCAGGACCGCATGAACGAAGCCCAGCGCAAGCAATGGAACAAGGTTTACGACAGGATCCGGGCCAAGGTTCTCAGGAAGCGCCCCCAGGGCGATGACCTTGTGCGCTGGAAATACCAGCGCTACATGGCTGACTACCTAGCCTGTATCCGCTCACTGGACGACTCGGTGGGCACCATGCTCGACTATCTGGACAAATCGGGACTGGCAAAGAACACGGTCGTTATCTACGCCTCCGACCAGGGATTCTTCCTCGGTGAACATGGCTGGTTCGACAAGCGCTTCATGTATGAGGAATCCTTCAAAACCCCGCTACTGGTTCGCTGGCCGGGTGTCACCAAACCGGGAACGGTGAACAAGCACATGGTATCCAACCTGGACTTTGCCCAGACCTTCCTCGATTTGGCCGGCATCGCCCTGCCTGAAGACATGCAGGGCAAAAGCCTTAAGCCATTGCTCGAGGGTAAAGATCCCAAGGACTGGCGCGACTCGGTCTACTACCACTACTACTGCTTTCCCGAGTATCATGCGGTGCGCCGGCATGACGGGGTACGCAACAGCCGCTATAAGCTGATGCATTTCTATGACATCAACGAATGGGAACTCTTCGACCTTGAAAAGGATCCTAAGGAAATGCAGTCAGTTCATGACGACCCTAAATATGCTGCGACCCTCAAGCACATGAAGGGTGAGCTGTCCAGGTTGCGCAAGCAATATGAGGTTCCCCCCGCCCCCAAGCTACGCAAGGGAGAGACCCTTTTTCCCCCATGGCCCGAGTTTGGCACCTTCGAGGTGGGCCTTGGCAACAAGGGATGGATTTCCCTTTTCGACGGAAAGTCGCTGGAAGGCTGGCGCCAACCTTTTGCATCCAAGCCCGGTGAGCCTATATCACAAATCGCCGAACCCAAGGGCATCAAGGTGGTCGACGGTGAAATTCACATCTCCCCCAACCCGCAGGTGTTTTACCTGCATACCCAGACATTCTCCGACTTTATCCTCGAGCTTGAGGCCAGGATGCCCAAGAAGGACTTTGATTCCGGAGTCGGTTTTCGCTGTGTTTTGCCCAAGGGAAAAAACCTGCCCCAAGGATACCAAAGCGAGATCTCCGACATTCGCAGTGGTGGCATTTTCGACATCGGGGTCGGTTGGATGAACCCGCCCGATGAGGAAAAGAAGATAAAGCATTTTGTCAACCGGACTGGAACCTTTATCAGGCCTGGTAAATGGAATCAGATCCGGGTCATATGCAAGGGACCCAGAATACGCACCTGGGTCAACGGCCAGCTATGCAGTGACATCGAGGACGCCAAGCACAAGAGTGGCGTGATTGGCCTGCAGCACCATTCCAAGGAGGGAGTCTACCGTTTCCGTAACCTACGCATCCGTGAACTGAAGCCCTAAGCATCCTGTCATTTCCGGATAACTTCCAAGTTCACTATTCGGCGCGTTAGGGTCGATATCGTGGAGTTTTTTGCTCGGAAGCACACCCGCGATCTTGCTTCCGATAGGCCGGTGGCAATCAATTTCCAACCGTGTCGCCAGAATCATCTGGCCCAAGTGTCTTCACTTGTGACCGGGCATTGTTTTCCGCAACTTTAACCATTCAACCTTCATCTCCTCCAATTTCTTGAGATTCTTCGCAGCGAGGTTGTGATTCTCCTCAATGTCTGTGGCAAGGTTGAAAAGTTTCCAGTCTTTCCGGTCTTTGAGCAGCTTCCAGTCTCCTTGTCGGAGAGCCCCGCCTTGGCGATAGCACCAGAACAACTGTGCATGCGGCGCACCCGGGTTCTTGCCGTTCAAGAAGGGCATAAGGTCGACACCGTCGGTCCGTTCTTTGCCGACCGGTTTGCCGGCGAGTGCCGCGGCAGTCGCATAGATATCGAGGGAAATCACCGGGTTTCGATACACCTGCCCCGGGGGAATTCGCCCCTTCCACTGCGCCATGAAAGGGACCCGAATTCCACCTTCGAGAAACCGTCCTTTGCCGCCTGCCAGAGGATGGTTGCTGGAGGTCAGTTCCTTGGTCGGCCCTCCGTTATCACTCAGGAAAAAGATCAGTGTATTCTCTTCTAATCCAACGTCCCGGATCTTTCTCAATACGGTGCCGACACTATCATCGAGATTAGCCAGCATGGCAGCAAAGATTCGCCGATGCACGTCGTCGATATGCGACATTTTCTTCATGTATGCATCTGCTCCCTGCAACGGGCTGTGAACCGCGTTGTAGGAAAGGAAAAGGAAGAACGGGCTCTGTTTTTCTCGCTCAATAAACCGCACCGCCTCATCGGTAAACGCATCGGTTAGATAGCGTTTCTCCTCTACCACCTTATCACCACGAAGAATCGGATTGTGCAGGTTGTATCGGGGTTCGTTGCCGAGTAGATTATGGTAGATAAGCTTGCCGTCAGGTGAAATCCAGCGGTTACCCTTGCCGCCTTTGGGAAGCGGTCGCTTGCGCAGCATAGTGGTTACACCGTCGTAGGGCGGGCGTACGAAGTAGCGGCCTTCATGCGCGAAGCCGAAAAAATAGTCGAATCCGTTTCGGATCGGGTTGAAATCCTTACGCGATCCCAAGTGCCATTTGCCAATCAAGCCCGTGCGGTAGCCGGCGGATTGAAGATGCTCGGCAAGTGTTGTTTCTGAAGCCGGAATACCCAGGTTTGAGCCCTTAGCCGTGTGCGGCATGACGTTGGTGTGATAACCAAAACGTGCTTGATAGCGACCACTCATCAGGCCCGCTCGAGAGGGTGAGCAGACCGGTGCCGAGACGTAGCCGTCAGTGAAGCGCACGCCATTGGCAGCAATCGAGTCGATGTGCGGCGTCGGGATCTCCTTGTTGCCTTGGCAACTGAGTTCTCCATAACCCAGATCATCGGCAAATAGCACGATGACGTTGGGTTTTCTGGCCGTATTCGGTGCGGCTTTCGAAGTCATAGACAATCCCAATACCGTGGTGATCAAGCCTATGAGATATAAAATAGTTCTCCATTGTCTCATCCTGTGCATTTCATTCATTTACCAAGCGTTTGATGCCACTCGCTGCCGGGACGGGCGTTTGACTTCGGAGTTAAAGGTTATAGTTGTCATTCAGGATTGAAATTAGATCGGGGAGTCGTTCCGGCGCAATGATTTGTTATACGTGCATTTGTTTTACATGCAATATCTATCAGAAGATAGCTATGATACCTCCATGCCTGTAACACTGTGAATGAAGTCCCGAAGAATTAACATGAATCGCTGGCTGGCGTTCCTCCTTTTCGCTCAAGGGATGCCGGTTGGAGCTGAGGCACAATGGCAAGTGCAGCAAAAACTTTCCGCACCTGAAGCACATCAGGCAGCTTCAGCCGATCAGCATTTTGTTTATGCCATCACCAGTGATGGCATTGCCAAGTACGACCGCAAAAGCGGTAAACGCGTAGCAATAAGCAAAGGTGCGGCCAAGCACCTAAATAGCGGCTTCTTCTGGAAAGGAAAACTACTGTGTGCGCATTCAAACTATCCCCTTAAGCCTGAGCGTAGTGAGATCAAGGTGCTGGATACTGACTCCATGCAATTGACCACCTTCAAGGATCTCGGCAGTGCCGGGGGATCCTTGACATGGGTATTGCACAAGGACGGTTTCTGGTGGTGCAACTTTGCACTGTATGGCGCGGATAATCACAAGACGTTCTTGGTCAAATACGATGAGCAATGGCGGGAAGTGGCACGCTGGACCTATCCCGCGAAGGTCATTAGCCAACTCGGTCGTCACAGTTTATCGGGTGGAATTTGGCGTGGGGAGCAATTGTGGACGACTGGCCACGATGATCCAGTAAGCGGAGGGCTGGTTGGGATCAACCGGGCCAAGCGGCAGGTCATTTTTTCCGGTAAGAGGAGTGAACCGGTCCGTTTGCGGGTCTTGTGCTATAACATCCATCATGCTGAAGGAGTCGATGGCAAACTTGATATGCCACGCATTGCCAGGGTCATTTTATCAGTGAACCCGGACCTGGTAGCTCTACAGGAGATGGATCAGAAGACCAAGCGCACCCGGAAAGTGGACCAGGTGGCTGAATTGGCGCGACTGACAAAGATGAACAGTGCCTTTGGAGCCAATATCGAATTCCAGGGTGGCAATTACGGTAACGCCATCCTCTCCCGCTTTCCCATTACCCGCCACAAGAACCATCACTTGCCGAATATGGACTCAGGGGAACAACGGGGATTACTGGAATCAATCATCAAGATTTCAGAAAAGGATAGCCTTTTGTTCCTGGCAACACACTTGGATCACCGGCGACCAGACAAAGAACGTCTTGCCTCCGCGAAATTCATCAACCGGATAATTGGCAGTCAAGATAAGGTACCGGCCATTCTGGCCGGGGATTTTAATGATGTGCCCGGCAGCCCCACCTTAAAGGAATTCAGTAAATCATGGGTGCGCACCAATCCGAAAATGATCCCGACTGTGCCAGTAACCGAACCTGTGCGCCAGATTGACTATATCCTGGTGCGGCCAAAAGACCGGTGGAAGGTGGTGGAAACCCGGGTATTGGATGAGTCGGTGGCTTCCGATCACCGGGCGATTTTCGCAGTGATTGAGTTAGTTGATTAGTATACGCCCATTCACTGCAGTGAATGGGACACTGTAGAGTGTTATTTTTCCCTGTTGACCCTTGAGGTCGGGGCCCATCGAAGCCAGAGGAAAAAATACCCTGCTCATGCTTCAATGACCGCATTGGAAGGCAAGCTCAAGGAGAAGGGCTTCGCCGTCCCGGCTGCAATGCTTTGGTCGGCTTGGCCGCGTTGTATTGAATCGCGCCAATATCCCAGTTGCCGGTCTTGGGTAATGGACGACCGTCAAAATCGGTTTCATAGAATTCGCTGAGATTGATCGCTTTGCCGCGTAATGGGCTATCTGCCTTGAGGTGATAATCCTGCTTCTCAAGGTCGACAAGGCCTGGGTCGCCGCTTCCCGCCTGGTTACTGTCACCCTTATATTTAGTGCCGGGAGATTTGTATTTGGAATACCAGTTGGCTGTTTTCAAGGCGCCACCAGATCGATTGCCGGTATAAGGAGAGGACGAATAGATAAACAGATTGTTCCTGAAATGGGCCCCTGAAGGTTTACCAACGGGCCGCCCGCCACGGACATCAAGACGGGCGCAGGCATTTTGAGCCCTCCCGAATCCATTGTATCGGGCTATCGTATTGTTATCGAAATAGATACCGGTGCATGGTGCCAACATGAACAGCCATGACTGTCCATCGTAGCACACATTGAAGGACACTCTCCAGTTATGGATTTCCTGTCGATATCGCGGCCAATCATAGTCCCAGCTGGACTCAATGAACCCAGCATTGCCTTCCGAGTAGTTATGATGAATGTAGATGTTTTTCTTATGATATCTGCCGCAATCTATTTCGATAGCGCCGCCATCTGAACCCCATGGGCTGTCTTTGGTCCCAAAGTTCTTGATGGTATTGTATGACACTTCCTGGTTTCCGATATTTAAGTGTATCCCCATCGGTCCCCAGCTGCTTTTTGACGTTCGCCACAGCGCATAACTGGGGCCATCAAGATAGTTCTTCGTGATCAAGGTATGCTCGCCAGCCGACATGATACCCTGTCCGGTATTGATAAATTCATTGTTCCGGATAATGCAATGATCCGCCCCGCGCTCAATACGTAGCGCGGCCAGTCTCGTCATGATGATCATCCCCGAGACATACTCACCCGGCGTATCGTGAAAATGCAGGTTTTCTACAATGATGTAATCGCCGCCAAGGATGATCGCGTTGCCGCTGGCATCGCGGGTAGTGGGATTGGTGAATTTGGGCAGCGCTCCCGCCCCGTAAGCAGTAATCTTTATCGGCTTGGCCGCTGTGCCAGATTCACTGATCCGAATATTGCCAGAGAATGCAGATCCCTTCTTGAAGTGAACAACATCTCCTGACGCCAATGATGCGGACTCCGCTTTCATATGCGACTTCCAAGGCCTGTCTATTGAGAGACCATCATTACTATCTGATCCGTCGACTGAATCGATGTAATAATCAGCACCGCTGCAATGTCTGGCCAGGACGAAAAGAAATACGGAAATTACAGGCATGAACGGCTTCATATTATTTCTTCTTATGTTTTTTCTTCTTTGTTGCGGCAGCCTTGCGTACGCCGTTCACGCGCTCATAGTCGATTTTTCTGCCCTTCTTTGGATATTCGTCCAGCGCCGCCTGCAGGTCCTTGCGCGTAGCACTTAATTCTGCCTTTTCTCCCAAAGCCTTCTCTTCGCGGACGTCATTGATCACATCGAAGAAGCGACCGTCCCGATAGAGCTTGTAGCGCTTGTTGCGTGCCCAGGCCACCTCCCAGTGGGAATACATCGTGTCGAACTGACTCTTGTAAGGCCGCGGAAAGTAGTAGCCGTAAATCCACTCCCGCTTCCTGCCTTCCTTCCCCAGGCATTGGGGCCAGAAACTCCAACCGTCTCCTTGGCTGATTTTCTTGGCCGGTAGATTAGCTGCCTCGACGATGGTCGGAAAAAGATCGGAAAAGCAAATCAGATCCTTGTTCACCTGACCGGCCTTGATGCTCCCCGGAAGGCTCACGATCAGCGGCACCTTGGTGCCATGGTCGTGGGTATAGCCCTTACCGCCCTTGCGCTGCGTACCGAAAAAATCGATGATCAGGCTGGAGTTCGTTCCGTTGTCCGCCGTGAAGATCAGCAAGGTATTCTCACGCAGCCCGAGCTCGACCAACGTGTCCTCGATCCGTCCGACGCAGTGATCCATGTAAGTCACCATATCGATGAAGTTCTGCTTCCCATTCTTGCTCTTGCGGTTCTTGCTCCGTGGGGTCGGGTGAAAAGGATTGTGCGGCAGGTTCATCGGATAGTAAGCAAGAAACGGCTTGTCCTTGTTTGCCTTGATGAAGTCGATCAGGTAATCCGCGATGATCGTCGAGCCGTAGTCGTCCTCGCCATGGTTAATGACCTTGCCGTCATGCATTAGCGAGGGTTTCCAATATCGAGAGCGTTCCGTCCCGGGAATATTCCAGACGCAATGTCGGTCAAAACCCGCTTCCGCGGGCGAGATGCCGCCTTGAGCCGTCAACAACTGCCATTTGCCCGCCACGGCCGTTTCGTAGCCCTGCGCTTTGAAGTGGTTGGCGAAGGTCGGTTCCCCCTTGGGAAAGACACCAAAATCCACGTAGTTAAACACGTTCGACTTCCCGGTCATCAGATTCACACGACTGGGCGTGCACAAGGGCGTTGAGTGGCAGTGATCGAAACGCATGCCCTTGGCTGCAAGGGCGTCCAGACGGGGCGTCGAGAATTCCTTGCTCCCATAGGAGCTGAAACATTCATATCCAACGTCATCCGCCATGATGAGGACGACGTTGAGCTTTTCGGCCGCACTGCATACGGCTGACAAAAACAGGAATGTGCCAAAGGCGATGGGTCTTAAAAAAGTCATGAAATTGGATTGTTCATCTCTTCATTTCAGTTTTTGGGAAGGCGTATGGGAACTTCACAGAAAGTCAGGGCGGCGATGCCGTTTGAGCCCCAGATGATGGATTGATCCTGATTCCATTTGCCACCTCTGACGTAGGAAAGGTTCTTCGCGGTAGAGGGCTCAGTCAATTTTAGGGTAATCGTTCTTCCGGTGCCGACAACAGAGATAAAATCCGCAGGTTCGTCATCAAGATAAAAACGCCTGGCAACTTCATCGTCCCATTTCACGTCCTGATCGAAAACCAGTGTGATTTCGTCTTTCCTGGCACTGGAATACGAAACCTTCTGGATATTCGGCGCCGTGACGGACACCTTCGTTTGGGCACCGTAGTTGTATTTGTTCACCAGCGGAAACAACTGCCTCGCCATCACCGCATAGCCTTCCGCCAGGAAGTGGCAACCGCCGCCCGGTCGGATGCCGAGGGTCGACATAATACTCATGTTGGAAAACTGCGCGGGTAATTGTCGCTGCTGCTCGCGCAACCTGTCGTTCTCCACTGACCGGCTGCCGCATGCCCCCGGCCAGATCTGGTGGATATAGTAGTGCTTGATATTCGGGTAGTCCTGCTTCCAGGCCGCCGCCATGCGTATGAAGTATTCCTGATAATTCACCCAACCAAAAGTGCCGGTCGCCCCTGACTCACCCTGGTCGTTTTCTCCCTGATGCCAGAGCACGGCACGAACCCCGTGCGTCAGTTTCGCTTTCTGTAAACGCCACAACAACCTGCCGTAGATGGTGGTCACGTCCGTCGGGTCAGCCTCGTTGCGCTGGTGCTGGTCAATCCGTGTTCCACCCTGTGCCCCATTGATGATGAAGATGGGAACCTTGTTCTTTTCGATGAGCATCTTGCCCAGCTCGACGCCCCAATAGCCAATCTGGAAATGATGATGGTTTGGGCCGCCGTTGAAAGACAAGGCGTTGCCCCAGACCGCGTCCCGGGCCCGGTCCTTATTCGTGCTGGGCGTGCCGAAGCTGCGCAGCCAGGAACTTCGGTACGGATGGACGACGCGTTGGTCCGTCCAGGCTTCGGCATTGGACTGACCCTGTATGACAAAGACATCACCGCAGACCAGATCACTTGCCTTTTCCAGAACCGTTTCCACGCCGCCATGCTTGATACCAAACTCCGTGCGATAGGCGACCAGACCCGCCTCCAAGCTTGCCGACAAGGCATACTTCTTGTCAGCGCCTATCTTCTGGTGCTGTGTAACGAGTAGCTTGTCCCCGGCATAAAGCCTGAGGAATACCGAGTCAGCCGACTCCTTGAGAGTTCCCCTGTAGTGAAGCGTTCCCTTGCCCTTGTCGTCGCGAGCAAAGAACTGGTGGTTCACCGGTTTCTCATCGGAGGACGGAATGCGTTTCACCCAGACATCCTGCTTCGCTTCCTCAACCGCGATCCGGACGGAGTGCGGGACGACGGCGCCACCATTGTCGAGAGCGAGCTCGACAGTCAGGTCCCCACTGTTCTGTGCCCGCTTCAATACCAGCTTCCCCGCTTCGGTTTCGCTGATCGTGGCCATGCCCGAAACCTTCCATTCGTCGTTCAGCTTGCTGGCGCCTTTGGCTGTCATTTCTGCCAGATTGCTGATTGAGGGCGAAATCACTAACTCATCCCTGCCATTCCATGTTTTGGGAACGTTCAGCGTATACACAGGATCCGGGACACTCTCTTGGATCGCAATTGGGATCGTCAGGGATTTCACACCGGATGCGAAGAGCGCCTTGAACTGCAAGGCGACCTTTTTGTCTTCAGCAACCCGCCCTGCGTCAAAAGTGTAGTTGTAGCAATCGACGGCGAGGATCTCCTCCTTGTCACCATCCTTTAAAACCCAGTAGACCTTCCGGGCTCCTCCCGCTTTTGCTGACAGGACGATCGAGCCCCCCTCCTTCATCTTCAGGCTTTTGCGCGAGACCGAGAATTCATCACCGTCCTGAACCAGTGGTCCAACCAGTGACTGCAGCGGCTTCTGGTTCTCGAAACAGAGCTTCAGCCAGTTGACTGAACGCGCCACCGACTCAAAGCGCACCTCATCGAGAGCGCCATTGAAAGGTCCGCGCCCGTTTCCATGATCACCCAGATCAACGGGCGTTGACGCCGGGGTCCTCAAGGTGCCAAGCTTGGTCACCACATCGCCGTTGTTGTTGATCGTCTCCTTCAAAATGCCATCGACGTAAAAGCGAACCATATCCCGGGATACAGCAAGGGCGACATGCCGCCATTCATCACGGGGCAAGGGACTGGCGCATCTTGGGTCAAAGCCGTAGAGATGGAAGCGGGGCTGCCCTCTTCCGGTAATGGTGAAATAAGACAGCCCCATGTGCGGCTTTTGTCCGCGCTCCGGTTCGCCCCATCCACCGATCGATGCCTGAGCCCAGTTGCGGCCCTCGAAGCTAGTGGGATTCACCCAGGCAGACATTGTCCGGTCGGCATTACCCGAAGGCATACAGGTCACCCGCCGGTCCGGCTTTGCCCCGGGTGGTCGGATGACAAGAAGTTTGTTTACGCCGAACTCCTGGGCGTCACCGATGATGCCGGCGGTGTTGACGGTTGGCTTGTCCGGTCTGTTGAAACCGTCCAAATTATTGGAAGTGGCATCTTCCAAGTTGTCTCCCAAATGCCAGACCGCGGCAAATCCCTCTGTGGTCAGGAACACTTGCTCGCCGTTACTCTCGCTGGAAGCCTTGCCGTTTCCCCAATGCATCTGGATAGCCTGCTCATCATTGCCCTTGATGATCGGGATCCGCACCCAGACCTCGGCCTTGCCTCCCTCTGCATCCCAATGTTCGATCTGGTATGCCAGTGCCTTGCCATTTGAGGAGAAACGGATGTCCTCGCCCTGCATCTTCGCCTGGCTAAAATCGAAATAGTTCTCGTTTAGCCGAACTAGAAGCGGGAAGTTTTTCTCTACCGCCGATGCCGGCAGGTCCGCTCCGTGGGGCGTAGTGACGAGATATATCGAGCCTGAGTGTTTCCAGTCATCATACTGGGCGGTCGCCTGAGTAAGGATCCCGGCAAAAAACAGGACAACAATCAACCGTGGCAACTGAAAGATCGTGTTCATTTTCATTGAGGTTATCATTTAAACAGCTAACAGGGATGAGTCCAGGCCATCACAGGGAAAAGCGGCATTGGAGACGCCAAGCCCCAGAGCCCTCAACTCTTCTCTTGTAGACAGCTCGACAGGCCAAAGCCAAGCTACTGATTCTTGTGATTCTTTCTGTCGCCGGTCAATGACTTTACAATTAAATGAAAGCCTTTTTCCACTTTATGGTAATCTGCTCCCGGCACTTGAAGAATTAGAAAAATTTTGCTGTCTCCAACCTCCTTGCTCCCATAAAGGCGTTTGTGGGGCAAAGACTCTCCGAGAAAAGCAATTTCAAAATCCTCTGCAATCCAATCATACCCCCACTGTTGGGGGAGCTCGGCAAAAACTGATTTATTGATTGAACCCAAAGGAGCGCTATTCTCAGCAATCTCTGAGAATTCCCTGCTAAGGACCTTCAATTCTTTAGCTATCTCTAACGGATACGACTGGATGATCACGAGTGCATCGCCGGGAGTCTCAATGATTACGTTATGGATTGTCACCGTAAGAGAATCCTCGGTAATCTTCCAATTACCCGGATAATCAAAGACGATCTCACCCAATTGATGGGTTATTAAATTCGACAGATCGGGCTCTTTTTCACCACAGCCAATAAGAAGTCCAATAAGGGTCAGTGCCGTAAAAAAAAAGGGCAGTTTCATCTTTATCCGGAATATGGATCGGGCGCATTCTCCGATGCTTACTTCATTGAGGCCAGGCCATCAGCAAAGGCTTTACCGATCTGGCCAAGGATCTTGGCCGACCCCAGGTAATGATAGGCGGCATTGGAGACGCCCAGTTCCAAAACCTTCAGCTCTTCCTTGGTGAACAGCTTGGCATTGAGATCAGCAAGGGCTTTATCGCGTTGTTCCCGGTTAAGCGATGTATCCTTGGAAAGCTCACGGCGTTTGGCGTTGACCTTGCCGCGGCGATCAACCAACTCGGAGAGTTGTCCATCCCAGTAATTTTCCGTGAGCACCGCCGTGACGTTACCCTTGAATTCCGGCAACTCGGCCGGCGCAGCCATGGCCTTGCGAAATTCACCGTGGATGCCGGCATAACGTTTCTGATCCGGACCATACTTGGCAATCGGTCCGCCCGCGCCCATCACGCCGATCACAAACGGCAGCTTGGGTGCCTGCAAATCCTTGCGCACATCGCGTATGAAGTGCGCGAGGTTTTTGCTGTAGGAATCGTAACTTCCCGGCTGGCCACGCACGGGATAAGTGCCACCATCGACCATGTCATTCCAGCCCTGGAACCACACAAAACCCGCCAGCTCATAGCCGGCCTTGGCATCGTAAGCTGGATACACACGCTTAATGTCACCAATTACCTTGCGAATATGCTCAAGCATGAGCCGGTAATAAACGCCCGTGCGTTCAACCTTTTCCTTGCGCACCGCTGCAAGGCTCTTTTCTCGCTTCTTGAAGTTCTCGATTTGCTTCTCGTTGAAAACATAGGCACCTGCACTGGGCGGCCGAAAATCTGTGTTCAAGGACTTGCCACCCCACGATGTCTTGATCAAAAGAATGGGCTCGCCGACATGCTTTTGCATAGTGATACCAAAGGTCAATTCCGGCCCGATCTTCGGTTCACGACCACCCGCCCCATAGCCAACGGTCAGCTTGCCTTCCTTCGCACCAGACTCCTCCGAGGTGTCTATTGATGAAATCCAGATTTGATCATGCACCTTGGGCGAGCCATCAGCGTTCTGGATCGCCTTCAATAAAGGCGCCGTTTTCGCATCCATTCCCAAGTGTCCCAGAGTTCTCTCTGCCGCATGCCCCTGCATATTGGATTGGCCGACCAAGAGGTAGACTTTCAGCGGTTTGGCCGATATCGAATAAGAAAGGCCCAACAGGGCCAAAAAGCTGATCAATTGTAATTTCATGGTTTGGGTAAATTGATGGGAGCCACGCCTAGGTACTTGCGCAATATATCAAGAAGCGGCGGGTGAATGGGTTTGCGATCGAAGAAAAAAGGATCCGCGCCATGACCGGCGGGCTTATTCATGTCGATAAGGCTCTTGACGAAAGTATACATATCGTTAGTGAATGGGTGTGGTAGTCCCCCACTTTGGCGTGGAATGAAGTGGCAGGCCTAAACTCATCAGGGCGATTACCGCCCCCTCCCGAAGCGTCATACCCTGAGGAAATGCTTAATAGGGCCGGTCTGCCCATGCCCGAACTTCGTCAGGCCCGTATCAAGTGCTCCGTAGTGCTCAATGGGGTTACCATAGGCGTTAAGCAGCGTGGTGTAGAAATTGCCTAAGGTGCCGTGGCCCGGTTGCCCATAGTTCGGGAGTCGGATGTAGCGGCGACGGAGATCAACGCGGGCGTTGTCACCGGAAAGGATAATGAACGGATATTCCCAACCATGACTGTGATGTGTCTCACCGCCGTCGGGAAAATAAAAGAGCATCGTATTGTCAAACATTGTTCCGTTACCCTCGGGCACACTCTTAAGTCGCTTAACGATACGATCGACGAGCGCCATGTGGTGCGTACGCGCAAGCTCACGAATAGTCGCGGCATCAAGGCCACCTATGCTCTTGTTGTGACCCACATCGTGCATATTCACCTTCTCACCCTCGATACCTGGAATACCGGTGTAGCGGTGACCGAGTTCATCAACGGTAAAGGCAACAACATTGGTAAGGCCAGAAATGAGTGCGCCGAGCAGTACTTCGCTGTGACCAATCTGCCGGTTGAAGGTATTGACGGCAGGATCAAGGTATTTAGAGTCAAGTTTCGGCACGTGCTTTCGAATAGTGTCAACCATTGCATCAATCTTCCGGTTACGCTCGCGTATCGCCTCCACTGAATCCGCATAGTTCTGCACCTTGGCCTTCTCGATTCCAGCCAATGGATCAGCAATCGCACCCTCGTTGTCGGCAATAAACTCAAGCACCTTGCGATCCAGTTGATACTGTGTGCGCGCCTTGGGTTCATTGGTAACGGACTTGAAAAGCTCCTGTAACGCAATTCGGGGTGAACCAAACGCATAATTGGGCTGCTGCGGTCCACGGGCTGAAAAACCAGTTGCCACACCATCGAGGCTGCCCCGGGCATTGCCACCCCCAAGCGGGAAACAGGCTAATTCTATGTGCCCGACCGGTGATGGAAACAACTTAGCCAACTCAAAATCAACTGTTGCCCACTTGATCGAGTTGAGACGCTCGTTGGCCTTGAATACACCGAGCGCCGAGCACCAAGAATGGTGACCCGTTGTGCACATCTTTCCGGACAGGCCCTGTAGAATGGTTAAGTTTTCACGGTGTGCCGACAGCGGCGCAAGCCACTTGGGTAAATCGTGCCCATCGAGATCGACATCAATCGCCTCCTTACGCTTCTCGAGCTCCATTGACTTGGCGTCGAGGCTTGGCGGCACGCACACTTTTGGCCACAGACCGTTGCCACGGTGCATAAAAATGAACCGTTTCGGCGGCTTAGCCGAAGCCGCCGAAAGTTGCGGAGCATTCAGTGCTGCCAACGCTCCAGCACTCAATAGTGACTGCTTCAAAAAATCTCGACGGTTGTTCATAGTTGCTGCCTAGGTTGTTTACGATACCGAAATGAGTCGGAAGTTAAAAGGGAAACAATAACAGATTTGAAACTGCCCCCATTTTGAAGATAAGCACGGTCCGCATCGATAAGTGTTTGGGAATCGGAAAGCATCTCGTTGCGCCCCATGTAAAAGCGAAAGGCGTGGCGAATAATACTCTGACGTACTCGATCGGATTTGGACAGGCGATCGATCAGGTCAAAGGGATCGGCAACATTGCCGTCCAGAGCAGGATCGCCAGTGCCTACCAGTTCGCCGAGCGTGCTGACCGGCTTTGTCTTATAGGTGGTAGCACCATTCTTCTTACTGGGCTTTGCCAGAATGTGTTCCTCATGCTCCAGCGGTTCTTGAAGACGGTAGCGGCCAAAATCATCAAAAACTTCGAATGGCAACCCAAGGGGATTCATCTGCCGATGACACTTTATACACTCAGACTTTCGGGTAACTGCCTCGACTCTTTCACGAAATGTTTTGTGCGGGTCTTCCGGAACCTGAGCATCAACGGTGATTGGTATATCCGGAACACGTCCAGCGAGCAGTTTTTCCCGAATCCAACGGCCACGTTTGATTGGATCGGTATGAAAATTGGATGAATGGGCGATCAGCCAGGCCGGATGGGTCAGCAACCCTTTACGATTTTGGATAGGGAAGGGTTGTGCCACGGGGTAATCCCAGAACTCAACATCGTCCAGGCCCTTGTGGTTTTTGTGCTCTACCCCCCCGTAGCGGAAAGGGTTTGGCGTAGGCGGCAGGCTGTAAAAAACAGAGTGATTGTAGTGATATCCATGCGCAAAAGAAGGTGTTGTAAAAGGGATCCTCCCCTTGCCGATTGTCTCCCCCCAGAAATGCATGTAGCGCATAAATTCGCGTTTGGACTTCGCGCCTAAGACACGAACGGTTTTCTTTGTGCTGAGATAATCCAGGTTATCCTCAATCACTTTCTCTGGGTTCGCCTTCCAGTCCTTGCCCTTGAAGTAGTGATATACTTCAGTCCATTCCTCGATGACTTTGCGACCCGTCTCATTGTCCTTATCGTGATAAACAAAAAAATCTTCCGTGCTGAGCATTCTCCGAAAAACATCCTGGTCCTGCTGAAGGTGCCGGTCCACAATTCGGTCGGCCTCCTTGACCAGAAAACCCGGAGTGCCAGCAGTGCCGCGTGATGGATTTTGCCAATAACCATCGCTGCGCGGCACATCCTTGAATATTTTAATAGCATTGGGGTATCCAAAAAATTCCCGGAAAAACCGAACCTGCTTTGGATTCGTGCTTTCATGTGAGCGCATGTTTTTGCCGTTCAGGCTCGGGTCCACTGGCCCGGCAAACCAGGTTTCATTTGCCAGCAACCGCGTTACCTCGCGTCTAAAATCTTCCTTGGTGGCAAGCTTTCCATTCTCAGCAGCCTGCCGGAGAACCTCATCCGGACCACGATCCCCCAGCGCATAGGCAATAGCTCTGGCCGCTTCGCTCGGAGCCAACTTCTTTCTGCCGTATTCGTCAATTGGCCCATCACCAAACTCCATGCGATAAAGGAATTCGGATTCCAGCAGCACCGTCGTGAGCATCTGCTGCAACCCCGCGATATTACCACCCAACTCGATGGAAGAACGCAACAGGGTCAAATATTTTTCCACCTCCTCATTTGTTGCTTGCCTTTGAAGGACACAGCCGAACTGATACTGAATCGCTGATATCATCTCCGATTCACTCGGCAGCCCGCCCTTAAGCACAATCACCTCAAGTGCTGGCGGCGTCTCCCTGGGATACCATCGATCCCGGGTATTCATCGCTGCCAACAACTCAGCCTTTCTGGGTGTCTTGAGTTGCGCTGCGAAGATCTGTTTTCCCGCAATCCACTTAGCATTACTAAGCATCACTAGTAAATGCCCACCATCAAGAGTGGTTAGATCATAATCACGCACCCCCGAATGATCAGGTAACATAAAGGGATTCTTAACACCGTGAAACTTCCGTGTCACAAACCCCGATCGCTCGCGGCCATCCAGACGAAATACATCCATTACCCGTTGATGAAAGATCTGCGGACTTACCAGCCAACGACGCGCAGGCGACCACGCCTTGGCGCTCACTCCCCCACTGAAAAGCTTATCGTGATCAACATAGTTTCCGTAACCTGGGTAGCGCAGCTTTTCCTCCAGCTTGGAAGCCTTGTGTTTGCGCAACTCATTACGCACCCATTCAGTAAGGGCCTCCTGTTCCGCTTCGCTCGGTTGCGCCTTTTTCTTGGGTGGCATTTCTTTCAAGAACAACTGCTCCTGAACCCGGTTTAATACATCCAGTCGTGCCTCCAAATCCATGGCCGCCAGATTATCCAGACGCACATCACCTTTCTGAGAATCCTGACCATGGCAATCAAAACAATGTGCCTCCATGACAGCACCTACCTTTAAAGAAATCGCAAAGGAATTGTTCGCAGCCACCCCGCTGCCAGCGACCGCAAACCACATTATGGCTACGGAACAGATTACAGAGGGATTCATTCTTATCACTGTAAGAGTTTTGCTAACTTTACCGCAACGCCCTTCATGCTCTTAGGCCATTGGTCAAAGGTCACGGTCTTAGCGCCTTGAATATTAGGCACAGTAATACCTTCGACAAGGGATTTGGCAGGTTGCGCATAGAGGAACTGTATATTCTTCTGGTCGTATGTACGAGACAAACTATTGGCGTAGATCTCCATCTCCGCAGCGTAATCCTCGGGACGTTCGCCGATATTGCCTTCTGAGGGAATCCATATGACACCCGCTACGCCCATGGGAGTAAGCGGACTCACACACCAGTTGTAAGCATAGGTTGGAATGGTATCCTGAGGCACCGCTTCCCCCTTACCCGGCTCGGGAAATGCCGGAACCTGCAAGGCAAAGGTAGAGGCATCAGCCTCCCGTTTGGCTGATTCCTGAATAACCCGAACAAAGGATTTTACCTCCTCGATATGCTTGGCCGCTGCTTTTCGTGCCACCGGCGTGTCCGGATACTGGAGAAACAATTCGTCCAGTCGAGCCTTGAAAGCCGGATTTTTACTGTCACGGACTCCGGCAAAGGAAGTCCAGGATAATGGCGAGGCAAACTGCGGGTTACGCCCTCCTCGTCCCGATGACATGGTGATAAATCCCTGCGGAACACTCTGGCGGCCAAGAGTCTTTGCAAATTCGTAGGCAAACATGGTCACTCCGCTTCCCTCTTTGGAGAAATCCGCACTCAACCAGTGAGATCGATATTTCCCACTCCCCGTCTCAAAACGACGCTTCCTAGGGGTGGGAAAGCTGCTGGATTTGGTCTTCCTGCAGAACTCCCTCACCAGCGGCATCGCCTTGGGCAACTCAGCCTCCTTGTTGCGGCGGTCATAAGCCCACTCGGAGCTTAGCAGTGTGCTTCCCGTCAAATACCATACATCTCCGATGAGAATATCCCTGACTACGCGGTTGAACCCATGGCTGGATTTGACCTCGAGGCTAATCGGCGTGGACGAGGTATTCCTCGGCGGAAAGGTCACTGACCACTGTTCCAGATCATTAGGCTCAACAGTCTGGGTCATCCCATCAAAGACAACCGTCACCCTGACGCCTCTATTTGCATGACCCCATACTTTAATCGGTTGATCACGCTGCAAAATGACGCCATCCCGGTAATACTCGGCCACCTGTAAAATCGGGTAGTCGGGATCCGTCCAACGAGCATACTTGGCCTTCAGTGCGGCTGCCTTCTCAAGATCGTCCTCCTCGAAAATGAACTTGTTATCAATGACAGCAAAGGGCGTCGCCGGCAAGCCGGCCTTGTTGTAAAGGTTGGAGTTCTCCGGCACGGCACTGTAGGCATATTGAACACCGATGGGCAAAGGCACCTTCTGGGAGGTTACCTCCACGACATCCCCCACGATTCTCGCCTCTGCCGGATGCCACTGCCTGTCCTTACCACATAGCCGGAAGTGATTAAGCCCGGCATCGGGGGTGGGTCTGGCAGGCTCAACGAACTTGCCTGGTTCTCTGCGGTCCTTGGCCATGCCCTTACTGCCGACCATCAACCCGCCAAAGAGACTTTCCTTCTCGAAGGAAACGCTCACCTTGTGGCCATTAACTGTATACCCACTATAGATCGGACCGGTATAGGCAACCTTCTTGCCGTATTGCTTGGCCAGGGCCCATCTGGCCATGCGCATCCCGGGATGCAGCTTGTTGTAATAATGGATACCACCGGGATTGGCCGAGTTAATATCGGATTGCACCACCATGCCGACATTTTCCCGGTTATTTGTAAAGAAGACGTGCTGAACCTGTCGGATGTCGGCAAATCCGACGTTATCCGGATCCGGTGAACCATAGGGTTGCATCTGCGTAAAATAGAAAGGCATATCGGGCATCCCCCAAGCATCGCGCCATCCCCGGACCAGGGCTTCCATCCTTGATGCGTAAATTCTGCCGTCCCCGCTGTTGCTGGTACCCTGACACCAGATGGCACCACGGATCGCATAAGGAATGACAGGGGCAATCTTTCCATTGAAGAACTGTGAGGGTCCACGCCACATGTCGGCAATCCCCGGAAGCTTGGGCCGGGCGGGCACCTTCCCGCCTTTCTCTGCTGCATGGCCCGCCACATACTGCCATGCCTTCAGGTCAGCGTAGTATTGATCGAAAGCCTTACGCCCCTGGGCAGTCAGTGGATCCGCATCGTGAATGAGGTCCTTGTCCCCCTGAAGTTGCCGGTGTGCTTCGATTGCCTCACGCTGGGTGAAAGCTTCAATCCGCGTATTACTGTGGGCACTTAGAAGAATACCTATCGGCACCTTCAACTCTCTGTAGAGTTCGTGTGCAAAAGCTAGGGAAAGGGCGGAAAAGCCACTCGCGGCACTGGCTTTCTTCCAGCCTTCCTCCGATGTTGCCTTCTTCTGCGGATAGAGAGCCGATACAGTATTGATATTGATCTCGCGTATAGGCACTTCCTCCTTGGATGAGGAAATTTCCCGGGCCAGCTCTCTGCACATGCTCTTGCCGGCTGTCCAAACCATATTGGACTGGCCGGAAGAGAACCATACCTCACCGACCAGAACGCCTTTAAGCGAGATCGATTTTCCTTTATTGTCCTTCACCTCAAACACCCGTTCTTTCCCGGATGCCTTCAGGGGTCCGAGCTTTACCATCCAGTCGCCGAACTTATCAGCCACCGCGCTCTTGCTTTGCCCGGCAAACTCAACCGTTATCCTGTTGCCCGGTTGGGCAAACCCCCAGATGGGAAGAGGTGCCCCGCGCTGCAGTACCATATTTTCCGTGAATGGAGCCGCCAGTTCGAGTTGGGGATCGGTAGCCGTCACGCCGAGGGTGGGCACTAGCACGGAAAAAAGAAGAAAGAGCAGTTTGTTCATGAAGAAATTTTTGATTGGATGGATTCTGAAACTACGAGGGTCGCCGATCCTTGCTTAAGGCCAATTACCTTGCCAATACCAATAGTTGCGACTGCCAGCCAGGCTTTTTGCGGGTTCCAAACCCGCCTGCCTCAATAAAAAGGTAGTCCTTACCCCCGATATTCCTCGGCTGCATCTTGAGGGCCTGGAACTTGACCAGGTCCATCAGGGTATCTCCCGACCATGCCCACACTGGGTTGTCCGTCCTGCCGCCAGCCTTGAAACTGAGATGGGAGAAAGGAGGACGGTTAACGCGGGTTTTCTTGGCAGGGTCAAATTCGGCCATCGTCGGGACCTGCGCAATCACCTTCCAGGAACCGGCTATCTCCGGGTTATTTACAAATCGCCCATCCCAGCGGAATTTTTCAGCGGATGCTGATTTTTCCCGATCCTCGGGATCCTGTGCATCCTGCCATTGCGAGGAAAGCATCGGTACAATGGATGCGGACTTAAAGACGAGCTCATCATCCATGGGCGGCAGTTTCTGCTCCTCAATATGAATACTGAACTTCCCCTGGGAAACGGGCTTGCTTGGCTTGACCTTGTATTTGTCGTTGTAGCGCAGAAAAGTCATTACCGCGATGCATACGTTGCCGCCTTTAAAATCGCTCATGAATTCCCTGGTGATATAGGCCCCCTTGGGCAGGCCACCCGATCCCCGTCCGTTGCAGGTCTCGACCTCAATCAACTGCTTGCCGTTAATGTAGATAATGTGACCGCCACCAGAACCCACATGGTTGCCATCATTCACCCGGAGACGGTAACGGTGACCGGGTTTAACCGGTGGCACCTCGAAGTGCTGCCGAAGCAGAAGCACTTCTTTCTCCCAGAAGGCATTGATCTTGGTGGCACCATAACAACCCGGGCCAACACACCCCGAACCGCACTTGTGAACCGGGCCGGCGGGAAGCTTGCCCATGTAGTGGCCAAAGGGACTTTGGCCCCACTTGAAGCCTCCCCGATTATTTGCATCATTGGCTTCAAATCCGGTTTCATACCATTTTTCCATGCCTTTGGGCAACGTGACCTTACGGTAGCGGGTAATGAGTTGGTCGAAGGGCACCTGCTCGGCGGGAATCGGGTCGAAACTGTGATAAGTCCACTTGGCACTGCGCAAGTCCATGAACATTTTCCAGCCATAATCCTTGTCGCCCGCCCGGTCATAGAGGGCCACAAGGCCATCAATGGAATCCCTGGATCCTCCCGGATAACCGGACTGAATCTCTCCACCTGCAAGTTGCTTCAGCCTCGCCCTGTTTCTGCCGACATACTCCGGAATTAACTCATCGACAATGATCGGGTTGATCGCCTTCTTCAGCTCCGGGCCAAAACGGCTGGAATCAGCATTCAGAAAAAACTTCTTATAGGGAAGGATTTCCTTCGGCTTGCGCTGACGCGCAATCTCGTAGAGCACATCAAGGCCTCCCGGAACCTCAGCCAGTGACTCAGCGATCCCCTCAAGGTGATACTCATAGGTGGAAGTCGTGTCCAGCCCTCCAGGCGCAGTCTTGGATCCTGAATAACCCGTGAAAGTCTCCTTTAAGGTCTTGGATGCCAGTTTTTGAACTTGAGACCCAGCCGCCTTAAGCTTGGCGCGGATCCCACCTGTCATCCCCCGGGTGATGGACACGCGCTGGTTATTGCGTATCAGGTTTCCAACAGCCGGAAGCACTCGCTCATAGCAGCGCGCATCGGCCACCACGGGAGTCAAGGCGGTGATTGCTGCGTTCTTCAGCCAGTCTTCCTCATGTTTGAGGTATGGAAGCAACGTATCCACATGCGGCAACACTTGATCGGCCGTGCCTCGACCGATGATTTGCAAGGCCGCGTCCTGAACCCACCAGGATTCTTCCGGGTCCTTAACTGCCTTGATGGCCAGTCCGAAAATTTCAGGATTAATAACATCCGTCTTGCCAAGGATGGCACCAAACATGGCCCGACGAACCCTTGCATCGGCGTGTTGAAGGAACTCCATCACCAGATTCATGCGCACCTTGCCCCCGCCTGACTTCCAGCCGATGTAGCCGCTGTTGATACCGAGAGCCTTAAAGGCCGCAATGTTGCGGATATTATGTTCCTGGTGGTGAACGTATCTGCGGATCTGCTCATCGGCGGGTTGTTCCTTGGCATGAAAGCGCCGAATAAAAGCCATGCTGGAATCCTCATCCAGCGTCTCAGCGGACAAGTCCTGCTTCCTGCCGCCGGTGCCGGGGACCGCCTCAAAGGAGAGGAATGCGTTATCAGCTTTTGTTCCCCACAATTGCCCGGGCAATTGGTAAGGCCTTGAAAACTTGCTACGGGGTGCACCGGCAACACGAAGAGTTTTACGCGGAATGGTATAGGCCAATGGATACGCCACGCCCCACTGCTCCTTGTCATAACCACCCCCGCCAAGGATACCAAATGATCCATCGAAGCGACGGGACAGGTCATAATGCCATTTGCGATTATCCATGAAATCGCGGTATTGCCTGGGCTTCTTGTCGAGCATGAGGCCCATGGCAGCACTGCGCCAAATCTCGCCAATACCACCACCGGTATGACCGTGAAGCATAAAGCTGGTTGTATAGAAGCTTTGGATGGCACACACGTCACGGGCTTTGGCATAAAGGGAGTTTTCACCGTCCGGCGTCAGGGCTGCTGCTGCTGCCATGGCAAAGGCCAGTTTGCCGTTCTTACCGTTATCAACAAATCCCACCTCAGGGCGACCGTCACCATAAGGATTGTTTCCCCTTCCGGCATATCGATAGAAATGGCGCAAGGAACGAAGCAGCAGGCGGTCCGGCACATCTGCTCCACATTCCTTGGCTAACATGAGAAAAGTAACCACATGGGTACCGGCAGCATTGAGATGACCCTGACCATAAGAGGTCAGGGCACTGCCACGACCCGCCCAGCCATCATTGTGCTGGGACTTGTCGGCATTATCGACACCCACCTGAATATTATCGAGAATTTTAGGGTCGCCGGTCCTCAGGTAACATTCGGCCAGAGGGATACCACCATAGCCGATATACCAGGGATAGCGGTGAGGCTTCACGTCCCTTGCCCATTGGCGGACCACTTCGAGGTCCTGATCATCTCCAGTGGAAAGCAAGAAGAGCATGCCGATGCCAGCCAACCCCTTCTGCGTGTCGGGCCTGGAAAGGTAGCCTGCAACCTGCCGGACGATCTTGTCAGACTTCGGGCAGTCCAATGGCCAAGTCTTGCTGTATGCTCCCAGCACCGGAACCTTCACCGTGACCGGGACAGCAATGCCCTTGATTGCAAAGCGAAGAATTCCATCTGAAGCCTCCGCATCGGCAAGGATTTTCCCCAACTGGATACGCGGATCAATGTCGGCAAGTTTCTCCCCGTTGATGGACTCGATAACCTGCCCCTTGCTCAACTTGCCCGTAGCAGCTGCAGGCGAACCTTCCTCAATATGGGAAATGCGCATCGTGAAAGCCGGCTGGATGAGGTCAATACCCATACCAACCGGGCCAAATCGCTTAATGTTCTGCAGTGACTTGGTGGCATCCGGGCGAGTGGAAAAAAGGCCGTTTGCTTTCTTGTAGAAGGATTGCGCCACTGCCAGCGGAGAAGCAAGGCCCAGTATAACAACTGAGCAAACGGACAGCTTTGTTTTAGTTGGCAACTTGATCATGGTTTTGAAAATTTTGGCTTTCGCCTGAGGCGAAGGGTTACCTTTTCCCCTATCCCGGGCAGCCCCTCCGGGTTCACCTGCCAGACAAGGCCTTTATTGTTATGCCCATGAATTCCGGGCAGGCAGAGAAATTCATCACCAAAAGTAGAAATGGAAATCACATTACCGCTTTGTTCACACACATACTTTTTGGGACCGGGACCGCCCTGCACAAGATGCGAACCGGCAAAAAGAAAATGATCGGGAAATTTTTCCATCCCCTTGCCGGAAATTCCTTCACCTTTGACACCGGAACCGACAGGGGAAACAAACTGGCTGATGGGTTGCTCGACTTGCTTGCCTTCCGGGTCAGTCAATACAAGGGATAACCAGACCTGATCCCCTGAGGGGTCAACGGGAACCCAGCGAACGCCTTCACCATCACTTACCTTTTTCATGGCAGGGTTTCCGGGCTTCGCGCCCATCAGGAGCATGGCTGTGTGGATATGCATGGGACGGGCGGAAAGGGCAAGGATGGACTCGTGCTCCTTGGTGCCTTCCGCGCAGGCAATCAGTTCCAGAGAACCTTCATGAAGGCACACTGTCGCCTCCACATCCACAGACTGCTCTTCAAGGTTCAATTCGATCCCCGGCAACTTCAGCTTGCGCAGGGCTGCCTTCATGTTCCCCGATCCTTTCGTCGCCGGCTCCTCAGCCCATGCAGCTGAAGAGATAAGAACAAAACCCAGAACAAATTGAAAACAAGCGGACATGACCGTTTAATGCTTGGTGGCAAGGATAGAATAACTGGCCTTTAATGCGATGACATAGTACCGGGTTTATGCGTATTTATAACGCTCTTTTACGACAGGCCAATCATACCGGATCCTCAATGCGTTGATCCCGGCACACCAGAAATTAAAATAAAAAAAATCGAATAGATCTCCTTATTTTCACTGTCATTAAATGAACTTAAAACACATATCCCTGATTCTCCTTATCATCGGTTACTCAACCTCTTTACAGGCGGCAAAGCCCAATGTGCTCTTTATCGCCATTGATGATTTAAATGACTGGATCGGTGCACTCAGAGGTCATCCGCAGGCACATACCCCACATCTGGACAGGCTGGCCAAGCGTGGCGTTCTCTTTACCCGTGCATACTGCGCAGCACCCTCATGCAACCCTTCCCGGGCTGCACTCATGACCGGTGTTCTCCCTTCCACCAGCGGAGTCTACCACAATTCGCACCCGTGGCGGGTGGCGCTGCCCAGGGCAGTAACCCTGCCTCAGCACTTCACTGCGCATGGTTATTGGTCGGCTGGCTCAGGAAAAATCTATCATGGCCGTTATCCTGATCCTGCCTCATGGCAAACCTATTTCCCTGACCAGAAAAAGAACAAGCCGGTGGATCCGCTGCCGACAACCCGACCGGTCAACGGCATTCCAAAAACAGCACATTTTGACTGGGGACCGGTGTCCAAGCCCGCCAGCGCCATGGGCGATTATAAAGTGGCTGACTGGATCATTGGTCAATTAGAACGCGAACATGAAAAGCCTTTCTTCCTTGCCTGCGGGATCTATCGACCACACCTGCCGTGGTATGTTCCCCAAAAATATTTCGACCTGTTCAGGGAAAGTGAAATCCAGCTGCCTGCCACTATTGAGAACGACCTCAATGATGTGCCGGCAGCCGGCGTCAAGATGGCAAAGCCGCAGGGCGACCATGCAAGGGTAAGCAAGCATAAGCAGTGGAAAAAAGCCGTGCATGGTTACCTTGCCTCCATTGCGTTTGCGGACGAGCAAGTTGGACGTGTGCTCACTGCCCTGGAGAAAAGCACCCATGCTGACAATACCATCATTGTGCTCTGGACCGATCACGGCTGGCATTTGGGAGAAAAGGAGCACTGGCGAAAATTCACCCTGTGGGAACGCGCCGGCCGCACGCCGGTTATGTTTGTGGTCCCCAAGGGCATATCCGGGGCACTGACACAAGGGACACGATCCGGGATGCGTGTGGATCAACCGGTGGGGCTGATCGATATCTATCCCACGCTCGTTGATCTCTGTGGACTGGGCGAAAACAAGGCATTGGAAGGACAAAGCCTGGTACCCTTACTGGCTGATCCAAAATCAAAGCGGGAACGACCGGCACTCACCACCTATGGGCGCAATAACCATGCCCTGCGCACCGCTCAGTGGCGCTACATCCGATATGCAGATGGATCCGAAGAACTTTATGATCACAGAAAGGATCCCAATGAATGGGACAACCTTGCCGGTAAGCCAAAATATGCGCAACTCAAGAAGGAACTGGCCAGGTGGTTTCCCAAAAAGAACGCTCCCTCCGCCAAGGAATCGAAAAAGAAGCAAAAGTCGCAGAAAAAATAAGCGCTGGTATCTTTGTAGCACCATGTTGTTGCGGAATGCCTCCTTACGCCTTGAGGGACCAAGTCACCAAAAGCGAAATGCCCCCGATAATCAGGGGCATTCCAATGGCACTGGTGATAAAATTACCTATTCCTTATTCCTCGACAGGTTGTATTCCATTGGCGTAGACAACGTTATATCCGCCATCCTGCGCCCCATCTAACGACCAGCCGTCGTAGGCATCACGGGAAAGATAGAACCGGTAAGTGCCACCGTTATTCGGTTGCGGCGAATAAGAGGCACCTCCCGGCGGAATTAACCCCTTGCCTATCCAGTTCCTGTCAAAATAACGCACATAGATCAATTCATCTGTGACCTTGCCTTTCTCTATTTTCTCGATCTTCACCTCGGCAACCTTGTGGACGTATTCGTATTTGCCCTCCCGCTCCGTGCGAGAGTAAATGGCCTGCACCTTGCCGACGACGATGTCAGTGGCAATCTGTTCCAGTTGTTGTTTTGAATACGGCGCTTTGAGTGCCTGTGCAAAATGGCTGCTGATCAGGTAAAAAAAGCAGGTAAATAACAAAGCGGTGGTTCTGGTGGGTGTTTTCATGGGGATAAGGGGGTATTTGTTTTTGTTCAGGATTTATTACCTAGAGGTTCTCCCAGTTCAGCCGGGATAAAAAAACAGGTAATTTATTGGTTCTTATGTCACAACGAACGGCCGTCACCATTTATTAGATTTTTTTCGCACCCATCAAAGCACCCTATTGGCGTCCGCATAGGTATGCCTTTCATACAGACTTCGATTCACTGCTGATAAAGCCAAGCCTGTTGTAACGCCGATGGCCCTTGCCGGGTTTGACGATTGATGGAAGGACTCACATCCCGCCACAAAGACGGCAAAGCTTGCTGCAATGATATCTTACATCTTTACGGCATCCCCCGGTCGATCCATACCTCATATCTCAGGAGAGTATTACTCTGATCAAGGTAGACGAGAAACATCACCCCAAAGAGCCCAATAAGGATGGCTGAAACTGAAAGCCAATGATGACGCCACGGGCAAGGAATCATCAATAAAAAGGACAGTCCTGTGATTCCAATGGGAACAAAGACGGCAAGGGCAAGATAAGGATTAAGCCCGGTATGATTGGAATGATTTTGTGCGGCATAAGCCAAAATGGCACAAAACGTCAGGAATCCGGCTGTGTTACACAGGATTAAGAACCAAAAATGCGCAGGTTTCTTTTCCATCACTTGATGACCCGCCAGTCCAGATTATTTCACTTGGCTTTATGCGGTTTTTTACCTGCAAGCCGCATGAAGAGTTCCTGCGCAAATGCAAGCAGGATGACACAACACAGGCCGAAAATCATGGAGTAGGCAAGCACGCCGGTGAAGATCCATACCAAGCCAAGAAAGATGTTGCCCTGCACCTGCCATTCATCAGGAGTGATATGGGCACACAGGTCGCGCCAGGATCCCAGCAACTCAAAGAAATAGTCAGCAACAGAATCCTCAAATAAAAACAAAGAGGCAAGTGCCAGCGAACACACCAGCACCGTAAAGAAAAACCACTGCCACACTCTCCGTTTCATTATTGCTCAGGCTTCATCATCCCCTTGAGGCAGAAGAAGCATAAACAACCCTGAAGTCGTGGCAAGGAACAACACAATGCGATCTGCCTAATCCTTCCCCATCGAGGCCTTGAGAGTATCAGTAGAAAGCCTGGCCTCCTCCATCCAAAGGCTGACATGACCATTGGGAGGAACCGGCTTGCTGTAATAGTCTGGGTGCGGTCCAAAATAGGTCGTTTTATTACGGAAATGCGTGTAGCGCAGGAAATTGATAACTGCGATGGTGACCTCGCCGCCCTGGAACTCGGACAGGATATCAGCATAGAGGTAAGCACCCCGGATGCCGGAATAGCGGAAGAAACCGCCGGGAACCTCGGCAAGGAGCTTACCGTTGACATAGATGGCAAAGCCCTCGCCGGAACGGTCGCATCCCGCCCCCCCCAGAATCAGGCGATAGGCATGACCTTTTTTAACTGCGGGAACATTGAAGGTCTTTCGCATCAGGAGCACCTCCTTATCCCAGAAGGTGGTCGGGACCTCACTGCAACCGCAAAGAGCCCCGTTGCAACTCGGGCGCCGTCGATCCAGCTTCGCGCCCATCCGTCCAAAGGGAGCTCGACCGTTCTTCCATCCGGCCTTGACGGGATCAAAACCGGGAGTGTGCCACTGCTCCATTCCTCGAGGCAGTGTGATCTCGCGGTAACGGTCACTCTTTTCGGCTACCTGTTTTTCGGGCGGATCAAAACTGAAATATGACCAGTTGGCTGTACGCATCTCCGGACCGAAGGACTTCCACCCATGATCCGGCACTCCGGCAATGTCGTAGTATTCCATGAGGACATCAAGCTCACTGCGGATGTCAATTGGCATCTTCACCGGTTTCTTGCCGGCAACAATCCCCTTAAGGTTACCGCGACTGTTCGGCGCAAAGGCAGATTCCAGAAACCCGGGAACCATCTCCTCCATGATGATTGGCTTGAGCGCCTGGCCCATCTTCCGGTAATACTCCGGGAGATAGTGTGGCCCCCGCTTGTTGAAGGTTGCTGTGACCGTATCAGAAAAGATCGTTTCAACATCAGGATGGCGCTTCGGCTCTTTGCTGACATTCAAGTCCTCAGCCATACCGCCCTTCAGGCGCACCATGGCACGTCCAAGCGCATCTCCGGTCAGAATATAGGTCTCTGCATTATGATTGTAGTGGTAACCGGTGTTGGTAGGGGATTCTGCCCGAGAACGCCAGAACCCACGGGTATCCACGCTGGCCACATTACCAGCAAATTCAGGATATTGTTTTGCATCTCCTACCGCCATCTGGGCCTCCCAGGTCATGAAGTGCCCGGGATCCATGCTCACGCCGCCAAAACCCACCGTGGCAACCACCGCCGGCATCTTTGGCGTCTTGAACTCCTCGCGCAAATCCTTGATCAAGTTGGCCAGATGTTTTGCATAAACTGTCTTCGGCACATTCTTGTCCTTGTGTCCCTGAAACCAGACAAATCCGGCGACCTCATATCCCTGCCCCTTATAGTTGGGGACAATATTGCCGATGTTCTTGAGGGTCTTGTGCACGCCCTCAACCATCAGGTCATACTCCAATCCACAGAACTTGTTGGCCTTCTCCTCCTCAGTCTTGCCACTGGACGGTGGCCGGAAATCAAAACTCAACGCACGGTTGCCCATGGAAGACTCAATGAGCAGCACCGGTTCCTCGTGGTAGGTGCCCATGACGTAGCCAAAGGGAACCTCGGGCCCGATAAATCGGCCATTGGACGTGGTTGAAAGCGGCCCTCCGCTGCCGCCTTCCTTGGAAATGCGCGTTTCCCAGTAGGTCACGTCATTACGAACCGTCCACTGGCCACCCTCATCGGCAAACCAGGTATACTTCCCCTGCTGGTTCAAGGAAGCAAGATCACCTCTCCCCTTGAGATCAACATGCTTGAGCCACAAGGCTGCAGAGCCCCCCTTGATATAAGTAATGGTCAACGGGTAACGTGTTCCCTCTTCAAGGAGAAGTGCGGTTACCATCGGGTTTTTCCCAGGCTCCTTGCGATAGACCTCCTTGCCATCGATGGAAGCAATGGCGTGGGTGCTCTCACCATAACCGACATGAATCTCGTGTTTGCCGCCCATGGGCACATCGATCCAGGCCTTTACCACCACCGTGTGTGGGCCATCCATGGACGGCAAACGGGCATTCACCGTGCCCAGCGCGACGGTGGTCTCCTTGATCGGCTTCGTGGCAGTGTCGTTCTTAGCGGCATTGAAACCTCCCTGGTAAATAGCCACCCTGCCCCCCACGGGCGAATCCGGGCCATCGCCCTGATAAACTCCATGCTTAAGGAGTGCCGATGCCCCGACTGGCATACGACCGACCTTGATATTGGGATCAGCAGAGAGGTAAATGCTCGGGTAAACCGGACGGGCACCCTGCAGGTAACCAAATCCGACCATATTGGATTGTCCCGCCAGGATGTAAACCTTCACCTTGCCATCAGACGGCGGGGTTGTATCAGGCCTTGGTAACAAGGCAGGCACACCAGCGGCCCCACTCTCGGAAACATAGAGCAAGGAACTGAGTATTATTACTACTTGCAACGCCAAGGTAACGGCAAGCAGACATGAGTTATCATTCTTGGGGTTCATAACATTTATTTATTGTCGTCACGGTTCTTTTTGCCGGGCAGATTCATCATGAACAACCCGGCAATACAGGCAACAAACAAAACAATGTAAACTGCCCGCCAAGTCACTTGGATAGCCGGGTCAAGTGGCTCAAAGGTTGCCAGAAAACCAAAGACGGCGAAGAAGGCCAAAACCCCAAGGATAAGGCTTAAAGCCAAACGGAAGAAACGATTCATTTAGGATTCTTTTTATTGGATGACGGAACCCTCACAGTCTTGCCGATGACTCCAAAGACATTCGCATTACCTTCAGTTATTCGTTTTTCAACAGCTCAACCATGGCTTCCCCCATGGCGGACCCGACATCCATATAGGTCTGGGCGTTGCCATCGTAGTGACTGTTGGAAGCACCGCCCTGACTGAGCGGATGAGTGTAAACAGTGGCTACATTTCCGTTGAACTCAGGGTATCGACCGAAGGTTCCGTCAACAGCAAGCTGGGCATCAAGGATCCGCTTCTCGTTGCCGGGCGGTGCATCCTTCGGGGTTTGGCCAAGGGTTGCAACGACAAACTTGGCACCGGGAACATTGAACTCTCGCCGCAATGTCTTGATCAGGTGAACAAGGTTCTTCTCATATTGAACGGCATGCCCTTCATTGTAACGATCCTTGTCGCCCTGCCACCAGGCAAAGCCAGCGATCTTGTAACCTCGCCCCTTCCACTGAGGAAACTCCTTGTCGAAGTTGTCCAGAACCTCTTGAGCAGCCCCAAAGCAGTCATCATATTGCTTGCCGGCATACCATTTAATTGGCTTGGGCTCGGCACCCTTTTCCCATGACAAAGGAGACTCCTTGTAACCGGCGTAAACCTTCCCTCCATGCTCGAATCGTTTACTGCCAGGCGGGAGAAAATCCCAGGATAGTGAACGATTGCCCTGCGAGGTTTTAAGGATCAAGACCGGTTCCCCGTGGTAATTTCCCAGAACGTGACCAAATCCCAACTCCGGACCAATGCGCCCGCCCTTGACGCCCAGCCATCTGCTTCCGGTTGCAGCAATGACGCCTCTATACCACACATCATCACGTGCCACCCACTGATGACGATCGTTCATCAGGTAGGAATACATCCCCTTGTGCTTAACCAAAGTAGACAGTGTCCCGGGCACGTCCATCCTGACGATCCACCCCAATCCATTGGCATCCTTGGTTAAGTAGGTGATTTTGAAGGCGACCTTCTTGCCACCTTCTAGCTTGACCTCATGCCGCACAGGTTCCTGACCTGGCTCCTTACGATGAACCACCTTGCCATCAACTTCCATGATGTTGTCCATGGAACCACCGTAACCCGGACGAAATTCGTAAATTCCACTTTCCTTTACCTGGATAAAGCCCCTCGTAACCTGAACACCCCCTCCGGGGTAGGGAGTGGGTTCCGTGCCACCAAATGATTCAAGCTCCAAGGTCTTGATGGGTTCCTTGGAATCATACTTCGCGGCCGGATTATAGCTGCCCTCGTATACTGATACCACCGGATCGAGGAATTGCGCCCCCCAGCGACTACTGCCGCCGTCCACCTTTCCGGCGCCCACCATGTTGGATTGACCGGAAAGGATGAAAACTTTAATAGGCTTGCTGGCAGCCTCCGATTTCCAAGACAGGAAAATGGTTAAAGTAAGAGCAATCAGCGATAAGAGATGTCGCGAAAGGCATCGCGGCAGGACAATGAAGTTGTTTTTCATAAGTTGCATGCACTTTTAATTATTCTCACACGCTCACAAAAAAGAAGACCGGCAGAAACCCCACGAATCTGCCGGTCTATAATCAGGAGTGGAATCATCCGAACTTCCTGAAAATGTTGTTTCACGCTGATCAAAAATCCCCTGGCCAGAAAGACTTGAGAGAGTTCATACCCAGCTATTGCTGCTTCAAGAGTTCAACCATGGCTTTACCCATGGCTTCACCAACATTCATGTAAGTCTCAGCATTCCCCCCGTAGTGACCGCCGGAGCTTCCGCCCTTTGAAAGCGGGTGCGTATAGACACTTGCAACGTTGCCCTTAAACTCAGGATACTTTCCGGACTTGCCATCCACTGCCTGCATGGCATTGAGTATTTTTCCACCACCACCAGCGCTACCCTCCTTGGTTTGTCCAAGGGAGGCGCAGACAAACTTGGCCTTGGGACAATCAAAGTCCTTGCGAAGCGTCTTGATGAGGTGAGCAAGGTTTTTCTCATACCGGCCGGAAAGCGCAGCACTGCGACTGTCACGATCCCCCTGCCACCAGAAGAATCCGGCAACCTCGAATTTCTTGGCTCCCGGGTAATACTTTCCAAGCTCGGAGAGGACTTTCTTGGCCCGTGCAATGTCGCCATCATACTGCATGCCCGCATACCAATTGATCTTCTTTGGCTCATCACCCTTTTTCCAACGCTCAGGACTCCCCTTGTAGCCGGGATGCACCCACGTAACGCCCTTTTTATCGGTAAACTCAAAGCCCTCACTTCCCGGGGGAAGAAGGTCCCAACCCAAGGCACGGTTGCCGATGCAACTCTTGAGGATCATGACAGGCGCATCGGTGACCTGGCCGACATAGTGACCAATGCCGATTTCCGGCCCGATAGCCCGGCCTGCAATAGTCATCCACTCGTTATTGAACTGTTTCATGCCGCCGGTGCCGCTGCCCATCACGCGAACATTGCGAACATCCTTGCGCTCAGTCCATTTGCCGGACGTATCGACCAGATAAGGATACAGTCCTTTTTCCTTAACGGCGTGCTCAAGCGAACCTTCTCCCCCCTTTATTTTTCCAAAACCCAGCATGTTTGACTGCCCGAGGAGGATGTAGACCTGCACCGGTTTGCTCATGTCTGCCCCTTTGCCGTCCGGGCGGGGCAAGTCGCCTGCCGAAAGGGTCAGGTTGAGAGCTGCCAGTATAAAAACTGACAAAAAGGCTTCTGCAAAATGATTTAGCATCTTCATTACTTTTTCTATTTGTTGGATAATTTATTTAAAGTAAAACCGCAGATTCGGCAAAATAATAGGTTATCCTTTTTGCGTATATTTGAAGCTTTTTTGCGACACTAAGCATTTGCCATAATCAAGACAAGAAGCTTCAATGCGCTACATGAAGCAACAGAAAGCAAAACGCGTTGCCATAGCCTTGGAGATGGAATGGGGATTTAAGCGCCACTTGGAAACTTATGCCGGATGCCAACGCTATGCCGACAAGGCGGGATGGGAATGTTCCATCACTCCATCAACAGCAAGCTTTTTGAAAACAGAAAATAATGCGCCCCCCTTCGACGGCATTCTGGCACGAACCACAAGCTCCTTGGCCACAACAGCCAATCGCATGAACGTGCCGCTGGTGAACCTTTGGATGAACTCTCCTGTGAAGGGACTGCCAAGTGTCTTTCCTGAGTTTGATGTTTCTGGAAAAATGGCCGCTGAGCATTTGTTAAACCGTGGATTCAAGCGTTTTGGTTACTTGGGATTCTCCCGTGACAAGGATGCAATATGCCAGCTATCCGGTTTCCGCAGTCGCCTCAATAAAGAGGGCTTGGATTGCTCAGCTTTTCGTTTTTTGCGCAGGGGTGCCGCGACAACGACAAAAGGATGGAAAAACCTCATTCTAGGGATGGAGAAATGGCTGGCAACCCTTCGGCCTCCAACTGGCATTTTTGTGGTTAATGACCTCTATTGTCGCTACCTGATTGATGTTTGTCGCGCAAAAGGCCTGAGCATTCCGGGAGATCTGGGCATTATCGGAAGCTCTAATGAAGAAACGATATGTTCCTCACCCAGTCCCACTCTTACCAGCATCGACCTGAACTTTGAGAAAGTAGGTTACCAGGCTGCAAAGCTCCTCGATCAACTCATGCGAGGAGCAAAACATCCCAGCAGCCCAATATTAATACCACCCAATACCATTATTCCGCGACAGTCCACAGACTCCTATGCGGCGGATAACCCGGTAGTTTCACGAGCATTGCGATTTATTTCAGAAAATGCACACACACCCATCAAGGTCAATGACGTCGCGAATAAAACCGGGATCAATCGACGCAGCCTTGAGCGCCAGTTTAACCAATCGCTAAACAAAAGTGTGGCAGGAGAGATTACTCGACTAAGGGTTGCCAGAGTAAAACGGCACCTGGTCGAGTCAACCTCCCCTCTGAAAACCGTTGCCAGGGAATGCGGGTTCCGTAATGCTGACCACCTCTACAAGGTTTTTACCCGCATTGAAAAAATCACTCCATCGCAATACCGACACCAACTGAGCAATCAGGGAATCGCCTGAAACATTTGCTCAATCTTAATTTTCCCTCCCGTCATCTTGATCTGGAGATCAAAGAAACCGGCGTCCTTGGCCTTGTGCAGGAACCCTGCCGAGATGAACTCACCCCGCTTGGAAAAGCTACTTGGCTTCTCCCAACCTACCTGATCAATTGTTTTTTTATTAACGGCGGAGCCCAGCTCGTATTCCCCCTTGAGGAGCATCCCCAGAATCTTCTCACATTCCTCCGCCGTCATATCACGAATTGAACCAACCCGGTATTCCTCCTTGCCAACCTTGAGGATGGTTTGCTTGCGCACGTAGGGCTTCCCTGCCCAGAAGTTACCCATTCTGATATCGCCCTTTCCTGGCTTGGCCGCCGGATCCAGCCACTTGCTGTAACTCATACCCAAAACCTGATAGGAGACTTCACGACCTTTGGTCTGCTCAATGCCCTGTACAAGTATGCCCCGAAATGGGGATGGATACATGTTGTGGGTGGAGATCCTGGAGACCGACTCTATGCCACATTTTTCAGCCAGGGTGATTACCTCCTTCTCCTGCTCCCTCGTTAGTATTGCGCGGGGAACGTAATCCCGGTCCAGTCCATAACAGGAAAGGGTCAGGGTAAGTGTGATAAAGGCGAACAAGGTATTTTTCATTTTGATGGGCGCAGTGATGGATTGGCCTGGTTTTATCGCCGGGGCATCCAGTGGTAAACTATTGAATTCTTAATGCTGTTGTTAAGCTAACGCAGGTAAGGAATAAATTCTTAGAACAATCGTTCGAATAACCATTTTCAGCTCTTTTTTGACTCATTCGAACCGAAATCGCAAACCGGCCATTTATTTCCCCGTTGATCGAGGACTGTGAGAGTCAGGCAACCCAAAGCCGCCAATTCATCCAGATCGAGAATCACGGGCCTCTCTTCCCCTGGTTGCAGAACAATGCCGGCAAATTGCTTAAACCGCGCGCCCTTTGTGCCGCCTGCGCGAAAATCCTCTTTTTTAAGGCATGGTAGGGGATAACATTTCTTTTGATCCCTGTCCCTGCCCTCAACGGCAGCAAGCATCAGTGAATCCGTGCCCTGATTCTCAAGGCTCAGGATGAACTTCTCCCCCTGGGCTCTCGAGCCCACCATCAAGGGTCCATTCCCAGATTGCAGGCCTGCCTTGCGAAACAACCATCCAAAAATCCGGTCAAACGCATTATCAATAAAAAACAAGCCGGCAATCGCCAGCAACGTAACAATCCCTATTGTTACATAAACGATCATTACTAATTAATGCAACCGATCCGGAAATAGTAAGCGGAATCCTAACAAGCAATAAATGCTTATTCCACTCTCCGGACCCTCAGCCAGGCACGCTTGGATAAGTTAGGAATAAGAAAGCTGTCAACCACTGTCGTCTCTGTCCCTTCAGCGACAATACCATCATCCAGTTCCTGCCAGTCGCCTTCTTCAAGGGTCGTTGAATAATCCAGGGCATAATTGGCTCCGGGCTGTGAATTAAACACAATCGACAATGAGGATGTCGCCGCATTGTAACTGATATCAGTAATCTCAAGGGGAGCCGGCGATGATGCAACCTGGTTAGTGAGGCCATAAAGGTGGAAGCTTCCTGGATTTCCCTGCACCACTCCACTGGGTTGGATCTCAAAGCGAATGGCAAGGGTGCCTGCGGCATCCGCCGTGTAAGTGTAACTGAGATACCACGCCGAGTCACGGTCCGGCAGAGAGGTCGGCAATTCCTCCGGGTGATCCTCAAAGAATGTGATTGATGAGGGTGCCCGTCCGCCCGCCGTGAAAGTCGCCGTCTGGCCCCTTGCGGTGTCATCGCTCCACTTGCGCATATAGAGCCGGGTCTCGTAAGTCTGCCCCGGTGTCAAGGCGCTGAGGGTAAAGGTCTGATTTGATCCTGCATTGCCATCACTGTTGTAGGTGAAGGAACCAAGCAATCCCAGTAATCCCGGACCGGTCACCCCGGCAGCTACAGGATTCCAACCACCATTATTGTCGTTGATCATGTTCTGCTGCGAGGAAGCACTCCATTCAAAATTCGGCGGACGCGCTGTCCGGTCAAGCAGGTCAAAGGTCACTCCGTTGACCGTTTCGACACCCCCTCCACTGATGGCATGCGTATAGTCATTGGCAGGATCAATCCCGGAGCTGGCGTCATCAGTCAGTGGACCGGCCAGTGCAAAGCCATCAGGCAGAGGCGGGCGGTCATCGGAGTCGTGCGGATCACTGCCGGCAGCGACTTCCTCACCGTCAGACGCACCGTCACCGTCCGTGTCAGGATTGGCGGGATCTGTGCCCGTGTCGCTCCCACCGGCAAACGCACCGGTATTGGTCTCGGCAAAGTCACTGAGACCGTCGCCATCGCTATCGGCACGGGTCGGGTCCGTTGCAGGACGCGATCCCGCACCGGCAATTTCATCACCGTCATTGAGGCCGTCACCATCGCTGTCAGCGTCATTCGGGTCGGTTTTATTCTCAAATTCCTGCAGGTTGGTCAGCCCATCATTATCAAGATCATCGGCGGCATTGAGCGCGGTGGCTGACTGGGGATCCGTGTGCTCAAGCTCAAAAGAATCCGTCAGGCCATCGCCGTCGGCATCATCAGTATCAATCTCCTGGTTAGTCAGTCCATAGAGATGGAAGCTACCAGGGTTGCCCTGCACCGACCCACTGGGCTGGACCTCAAAGCGAATAGTAAGACTTCCCGAGGCATCAGCAGTATAACGATAGCTCAGGTACCACGCCGAGTCACGGTTTGGCAGGGCGGTCGGAAGTTCCTCTGGGTGATCCTCAAAAAAGGTGATTGATGACGCGGCCTGTGCACCCGCGGTAAAGGTCGCTGTCTGGCCCCGTGCCGTCGAGTTATCCCACTTGCGCATGTAGAGCCGGGTTTCATAGGTTTTCCCCGGTGTCAAGGCACTGAGGGTAAAGGTCTGGTTTGAACCGGCTGCTCCGTCATTATTGTATGTAAATGAGCCGAGCAGGCCGCGCAGACCCGGACCAGTCACCCCGGACGAACCAAGGTTCCAACCGCCGTTGTTATTGTCGATCTGGTTCTTAATTGATGACACTGTCCAGTTGAAGTTGGATGGAAGCGTCGTGGAATTGAGCAAGTCAAAGGTCACTCCGTTGACCGTCTCGACACCGCCCCCACTGATGGTATGCGTGTAGTCGTTTGCAGGGTCAATCCCGGAACTGGCATCATCAGTCAGTGGGCCTGTCAGCGCAAAGCTGCCGAACGGCAGGGTCGGAAGGTCACCGTCATTATTCGGGTCACTCTCGGCAGCGACTTCCGCACCATCCAGTGAGCCGTCACCATCCGTGTCAATCCTGGCCGGGTCTGTACCCGTGTCGGCGACACTGACAAAGTTACCGGTATTACTCTCGACCAAATCACTAAGGCCATCACCATCCGTATCAGCACTGACCGGGTTGGTTGACGGACGCGATCCTGCACCGGCAATTTCGTCACCATCGGCAAGTCCATCCCCATCGGTGTCGGCATTGTTCGGGTCGGTTTTGTTCTCAAATTCCTGCAGGTTGGTCAGTCCGTCATTATCAAGATCATCAGCGGCATTGAGGGCGGTTGTCGACCCGGGGTCGGTGTGCTCCACCTCAAAGGCATCCGGCATGCCATCCCCGTCGGCGTCCGCCACATCGACCACCTGGTTGGTCAGTCCATAGAGGTGGAAGGTGCCACCGCCAATAGTGTTTACCTTGAGGTTCAGGGTGCCACTCGCCCCGGCGTTGTAGGTAAAGGAAAAAGCGTATGCCTGGTTGGCTGTGGCAAACCCGGGCGGCTCCACAGATGCATTGTCCTGGGAAATACGGATCGTGCTCTCAAAAGCCCCGTCCCCATCCCCGTCAAAGAGAAAATCCTGCGTGCGCGTACCCGCCCCCCACTGCCGCATGTAATAGCGGAAATCATAAGTCACTCCGGGAGTCAGCCCGGTAAGCTGGATGTCTGCGGTCGCATCATTGTAGAGCATGTCACCAAAGAGCCCGGAGACGGCACCGAAGGTGTTGTGCCCCCCGTTGCCGGGGTGGCTGTTGGGTATGGTCGAGGAACCTGTCCCCACCGTGCCGGATCCCACCGCACCGGGAAAGGCTCCAGGGTTGCCGTTGGCAAACTGCACCCCGTTGACATTGGCAAGCGGGTTATTACCGGGTTGATTACCGAAATCAATGGCGTGGGTATAGTCATTGTCGGTACTGATCTGCGAGTCCGCATCATTGCTGATCGGAATGAATTCAAACTCGGCACGCAGCTGGCTGACAAATATCAAGAATAATGGCAGGAGAGCAGCCCACTTCAATTGTTTCATAATAGACTAATAGCGGGTATGTTTATCTCACTCTATATTACTCAGGATCTTCTCGAGCAAACAAGACAAACATTGCGTCTATCTGCGTCTATCTGCGTCTATCTGCGTCTATCTGCGTCTATCTGCAGTATTTTTGCGACTGGTAAACGGATAAGTCCACAAGACAAATCTGCCTGCAATTCTTCAGTATCCTACCCCGATCGCTTGGCATCCGTGTGAATCTCAATCCCATTGGGATGAATTGGCTCCCAGAACTTTCCTGCCTTATTCCACTTCAAATACACCGTTACGCTATCACCTTTCCCGGGAATCGGACCGTGCCCCTGAAGCCCCGGCAATCGAGGAATACGCACCGCCGGTTGCCACGCCACAACCCGGATTTCCTGGCCCGATTTCGCCCCGGTTCCCTTTGAGATGAATGCCACCTTTATCGTGAGGGTGAATACCCTGTCGCGATGAATCCCGAAGGCCCGTTCCACCCGGGATTTCTTTACGCGGGACGCAATGGCAACAACCTTGCCGGCAACTATCAATTCCGATTGTGATTCAAGCTGCTTTTGAGTCAGCGGTGCCTGTGCGGCTCGAACATCTATCGATCCCAAAACCAAAGCAAGCCCGATGAAAGTGGTCAGTATTTTTTTCATATAAACAATACGTTTAAGTATCAGGATGAAATCAGGGCCACAAAAAGCTGGCAGCTAAATAAGTCAAAAGAAGTCTTGAATCTAAAACAACCCACTCACTTTAATGATTGGATTGTCTTGTCATCCGGGAACAGTTCCTTGACCAGGGAACGCAGCTCCTGGGGCTGGAAAAAACTCGTTCCCACAACCTCATCGTTCAAATAATAGCGCAACTCACGACAACTGAAACACACCAGAAGATCAACTTGAATGCTTCCATCAATAAAACGGAAAGCGATTCCTGGACGAAAACTGCAATCTGGCGGTTCCTCGTAGCGAATGTAGGTTCTGGGGTCGGCTAAAATCGCTGATAATGCACCCCTTGATTTTCCCGACATGGGAACCGCCTTCGACAGGATGGCATAGCCGTGCAGATTATCATTATTCTGTATTTCTCTCTCATTCGGATAAGCATCATCCACCCTGAGCACTTCACAGCTTGTGGCTTTATTTAGATCGGAGGCCAGAGTAATAGCTGGACCTATCTGCTCGTTGGCCCACTGCATTCTTGGCTTGGCATTCCTGCAGGAGGAAAAAGTAAAAAGAAAGGTCAGGCTGAGCACGGAAATAACACCTGATGTATTCATTGAACGTATTGTTTAGTTGGAATCTTTCCAGCCTCCGCCCATGAGTAAAAGCCTACCCGCAGGTGCCTCAGGGTTGCCTTTTGGAACCTTTAGGGAAATCTTGTAGGATTTGCCCTCCTCAGGCGAGAACATGGTCCTGGCCGTGTAAAGGTCACTCTGAAGTGCGCCGACCGAACCCGACCATGTCCAGCGGCTAAGAGGCGCGCTCTCGGAAAAGATCGCGTTATTATCCTCATCACTGAGAGTCATTTCAACCACAACGTCGCCCGCCTTGAAATCATCCTCTGCTCCCCCTGTAAGGGAAAGGGGATGATCAACCCGCAGGTAGCACACAAACTCCACTTCCGGGAGCCCCTTCAGTTCATAAAGTTCGGCACCCGCCTCATTTAAGTCCAACTGGCCTAAGTCCAGCACGAAGCGCAGAATACCGGCTTTGCGTCCTTGGTCGATAAACTCCCCATCCCCCGTGTAATTCAATCCCGGATAGGCACGATCCTTGCCAAACCGGACCACAGTATGATCACATGCGGTTGGGAGCAATGTAAGGCAACTGACAAGCATGAGATGATTGAATACCCTCATAGATCGGGGTTGCTCAATTCCTTACCGGTTTTTCCACCATGTTTACGCAGGAATTCAGCGGTGTTGCTCCGTTGATTGGCCAGCGCCTCATCCACTGGAGTCTGGCCTTTCTCATTCCGTTCATTCACCTTTGCTCCGTTGGTAATGAGTAGTTGAGAAACCTCAGCCGCATGTTTTTCGGAATAACTCCGAACCACTTGATGTAAAACTGTTTCTCCTATTTTCTCACGGTACGGTTTGTTATCTGTAAGCATACTTCCCGATTTAAGTTTAACGTTTACATCCGTCCCTTTGGCGATCAGCAGCTTGGTTAAGTCCAAATACATTTCATAACTTTTGGAAGCCCCTTGAGCAGCACCGTGTGCTGCCGAGAATAACGATGTTTCCCCCGTACGTTTTGTCTTGGCATTCACATCTGCTCCCGCATCAATCAACAAGCCGGCTGCCTCCTTGTTACTCGCCAAGTGTAAAGGGGTATGGTGGGTGTCATCGATGACTTTGACATTGGCTCCTCGATCAATGAGCAACTTGATCATTTCCAGGTGACTCCCTTTCCAATCCGCATTGACTGCATGGTGCAAAGGGGTCATGCCCGGCTCATCCTGCAGGTTCACGTTCCCGCCTTGATCGAGGAATTTTTTGACTGCCGCAAGGTTTCCAGCGGACACGTCACTCAGGAAGCGTGCTTCAGCACGTCCCAGATAAACGGAATCCACGTGCAGCTCACAACCAACCAGCAAAAATGCGGCAAGCAATGGATGAAAGAGGCGGATCATTTTTCGCTAAGCTGCGGGAACTTGGTCTGGATTGTCTTATCCCGAAAGGGCCAACCCTCATTTCCCTGTCGAATACCCGGGGTAGTACGGCCATTGCGAAATGCCCCGGCAAGGTCATCAACCAGCTCCGTCACGACCTCCGGATGCACTTCCTCCAGGTTCCTGGTTTCCCCGGGATCATCCTTCATGTGATATAATTGCACCATCTTGGCACTGGTCTTCGTAGTTTCCCATGAACCGCCCCATCCTCCGCCAGCACCTTTATTAAGGATTAATTTCCAGTCCCCCTTGCGGATGGCGAACACGCCCGAGATCGAATGATGAATGGTAAAAGGACGAACTGGCTTCTTTGCCCCTTGCAGGCAAGGCAGAAAAGAGAACGAATCCTCCGCAGCGTTATCTGGAATATCGTCTTCCTTGCCCACTAACTCGGCAAAGGTGGTGAAGAAATCCGTTGTGCAGATTGTCGTCGGGTTGACGGAGCCGGGCTTTACTTTTCCGGGCCAACGCACCAGAAAAGGGACGCGATGCCCTCCCTCGTAGATGGTCGCCTTTGCCCCACGGAAGGAACCGGAAGGACGGTAACCGGCCTTGATCATCTTTGGCACCTTTACATAGGGTGCAAAGCCGTTGTCCGAGGTGAATATGACCATGGTATCCTGATCAAGGCCGGAGCGCTCAAGCTCCTCAAGCAGTTCGCCGACCACCCAATCCGTCTCCGCCATGAAGTCCGCATACCAGCTGTATTGGGGATATTTGCCCTTGAACTTCTTTCCCGGGGTAACCGGGGTGTGGGGGGATGTCAGGGGAAGGTAAAGAAAGAACGGCTTCTTCCTTTTATCCGCACCACGGCGTTTGATGTAGGCCCTGGATTCAGCAGCCCAGTCAGCCAGGCAGTCACTGGCCTCAAAGTTTGCCGCTGCTGCACCAATGCGCTGATACTTGTTGTACTCGTTATGCGGGAACCCCTTGTTCACGGTCGGCAATTCAATCGCGCGATCGTTTCGAAGGTAAACATAAGGCGCCATGTCAAGGGATGAGAGAATAAAGAAGGCCTCATCAAAGCCGACATCCACGGGCCCGTTCCGGAAAGGCTTGGAATAGTCGACCTGCCAGGAAGCATCCCGTTTGCTTGGGTCCGGATTGGTTTGTTTGGGTGCCCGCTGGAAGTCCGCTCCGAGATGCCATTTGCCGATGCAGGCGGTGTGATAACCCGCCTTCTGGAGGAAATTCGGCAGGTTCAGGCGCTTGGGATCCATTAATGCCTTGTCGGTTGCCTTGAATAACACGCCTCTCTTGAGTCGACTGCGCCAGTTGTAGCGCCCTGTCAGGATACCGTATCGGGTCGGCGTGCAGACCGAGGAGGTAGTATGGGCATCCGTGAAGCGCATGCCTTCTTTTGCCATACGGTCAAGGTGCGGTGTGGGAATGATTCCACCGGCATGGCTTGGCTCCCCGAATCCCATGTCATCAGCCAGGATCAACACGATATTGGGTGGAATGTCCGCACCATGTCCCCCGGTCATGGCAACTGGGAAAGCCGCTAAAGAAAAAAGAAAAAAGAATACGGGTTTAAATCTCATTGATCAAATTACTGCTAAGGTCTTCATGAACCCAAAAGGATCCGGAGAAAACTCTATGGAACAAGCGCCGCGGTGATTCTTGCCGCCACCGCCTGCCCAAGCCTTCTGGATCCCTCTGCTTTAAAGTGCACGTTACCAGGGGCGGTGAAAAGCCCGGCGGGAAAGGAATCACTCAGGGCATTCAGGTCATTGATCTGAATACCGTGCTTCTTCATGACCCTTGAGGCAGCGTCATTATACCTGTCATCATCCCCCAGCTTTCGTCCAGCCTCTCCATCCGGCACTGTCGTGGTATGTGCCCAGATCAGCTTGGCGCCGGTCTTTTTCAGGCGGACTACCAACTGATCAAGGTTCTTCTCGTATTGCTCGATGGAAGTGGTCAGTGTGCCCTTTTCCTTGTCCCGGCGCCCCTGGAACCGGGAATCAGGATGACGATAACAAAGGTCCCAAAGCCCCCAGTTAAAATGGATCACATCCCATTGCTTCCCGCCAATCCAGCGATCGAGCATCTTTAATCCCGTGCCCGTGTGCTGGGCATTGCCCTTGTGATGAATGACCTCAACCCTGCCTTTCAGTGCAGCGACAACATGAGGGGTATAACCGATGGAAATCGAGTCACCAATCAACAGGGCCCTCGGCAAGTCCGTGGCTCCAAGGCGACTTGTCACGACCAGAAGAACAAACAACAACCAGAAGCGTATTTTCATGAAAGCTAAGATTGAATCAGGATAGCCTATCCTGAAAGACAAATTCGGATTCTACCCATAAAAAATCCTGAACACCCCCTAGGATTCCTCAAAGAGGACTTGCTTTCCTGCGTATAGGTTGAGAAACTCAACCCAAGGTCCTCGTGAACCTAAAAATTCAAACCTAGACCAGAAAAGGAAAACCAATGAACAAAGTAAATCCCGGAAATAAGACTTCACGCCGCACCGTCCTGAAGGGCGCATCTGCCCTGGCACTCCCGACATTCCTGCCAAGCAGTGTCTTTGGAGCCAATGAAAAGAAGATCAACATTGCATGGGTAGGCTTTGGCAACATGGGATGGGGTGACCTGAACAGTTGTGCCGGCGGTAACAATGTCGTTGCACTTTGCGACTGCAACCCCGGCACATGGGGCCGCGCCAAACAAAAATTTCCACAGGCGAAGTTCTACAAGGATTTCCGCAAGATGCTCGAGGAAATGGGTGACCAGATAGATGCCGTCGGTGTAGGTACGCCGGACCACACCCACTTCGCGATCGCCTATACCGCAATGAGCATGGGCAAGCACGTCTTTGTCGAGAAACCTCTGGTGCATTCCCTCTGGGAAGCACGTACCCTGCAGGCTCTTGCCAAGGAAAAAGGGATCGTAACCCAGATGGGCAACCAGGGGCATGCATTCGAGGGGGCCTATCTTGTCAAGGAGTGGTATGATGCCGGACTCATTGGTGAGGTGAAGGAAGTCATTACCTGGACGGACCGGCCTGCCCGTGGATGGGGATTTAATGGCCAGGTGCGCACGGCCTACCCCAATGCGGAAAAATTGCCCGAGGGCATGGACTGGGACCTGTGGCTGGGACCCTGCCAGGAAGATGTTCCCTTCAGCAGGGCACTGCACCCGACAACCTGGCGCCCATGGTGGAGCTTTGGTTGCGGAGGACTCGGCGACATCGGTTGCCACACCATCGACACCGCTTACTGGGCGCTCGGCCTCGGAGCTCCTGACCGGGTCGAGGTCGACATGGCCGAGGCCGCCAACCCGATTCACACACCAAACGGCTCCATCGTTACCTACAAGTTCCCTGCACGCGGAAAAAAGGCGGCAGTGGATGTCAAGTGGGTGGAAGGCCCCCGAGTGCCCAAGGCCCCGAAAGGTTATGACTGGGACATCAAGGGCCACGGTGGATTCATCATGGTCGGGGAAAAAGGCGGCATTTGCCACGACGGCATGCGCCCGAACAGCCCCAGGCTCTATCCCAAGGCCCGCTGGGAGGAATATCGCAAGAATGCCAATGACCGCGTGCCCAAGACACTCAAGCGCGTACGTGGAATCCACAATGACTGGGTCAACGGTATCCGTAATAGCGAAAAGACGGTTTCTGACTTCAGCTACAGCGGACCGCTAACCGAAAGCATCATCCTTGGCACGCTGGCCATCCGCACCGGGAAACCGCTGGCGTGGGATGAGAAGACCATGAAGATTACCGGTAATGATGAGGCGGCGGCGCTGATCGAGGTTGAAGCACGCAAAGGTTGGCGCGCTTCAGACCTGGTTTAAACGGACTGTTTGCCAGAAGTTAATCCTGCTACAACGCCCCCTTGATTGCATCGACGGGTCACCCTGCGGTTTGCTCTCGCGATTACATCCCTGAACGAAAGGTGTCGATAATCTCGTGTATCCTTTGGGCTAATGATTCATCAGTGGCATAAAGTGCTCCTCGATGATTCATGAACGTGGAATCTGCCCGATTGAGGTCCAGTGGCTCACCGAACACATCACATACGGTGGCCCCGGCTTCCTCAAAGAGGCAGGCTGTCGCCGCATAATCCCACAGGCTTCCTCCCCCATCCTCAGGCTTAGGGAACTTGAAATGACAGGCAGGAGCTCGTTGCAGTGCATAACAGGCATTCATCACGGCGCCGCCATACTGGAGAGCGACCAGACCGTCTAGACCAAGTGAATGGGCACAGGATTCCAAGGCCTGTTTGATGTCCCCAAATGCGGGAGATTCTGCCAGGCTCCTGTCATAGGTAAAGGTCAACTCACTAGCTCCAGCCACCGGCACCCATGGCGTGGCGTTTCTCTTCAAGCCCTGTCCCTTCGTGGCCTCGTAGAGGACATCATTCACCGGGTCGTAGACCACCCCGATCTGTGGCGAGCCATCCCTAGAAACAAGAGCAATAGAGACCGAATATCCCGGTTTGCCCTGAATAAAGGGCAGGGTTCCATCGAGGGGATCAATGCACCAGAAATATTCACATTCCAGGCGCCTGCCGTCATCCGCCCTCTCCTCGGCAAGCAAGGCAATACCCAGGTCACGGCACGTCGGCAGCAGAACCTGCAGGATGGCATCCTGTGCCTCGTGATCAACCTCGGTAACCACTTGGGAAGCCAGGGTGCTGCCCGCATCCTTGTGCACCGCATCCACCTGTCGGTCACGACAGGCAACTATAATCTGCCCGGCATTATATGCAGCCTGCCGCGCCTTTTGCGTTAATGAGATCAAGTCCATCAGGCAATATCCTCCTTAAGCGAAACAATCACATCCCTTGTGACTCTCTCACTATAGTCACTGAGTTTCCAGTGGCCGGGACTCCAGCCCTTCATGAAACGGTGAAAATCAGCCCAGGCCACCCGGTAAAGGGGGCGCCAGTCCGCCTCAAGAGCCTCCCCCCTAACTTGCTTTCCTGCCTCATCCAGGAACCCGGATAATTCCCGGAAATAAAAATCCAGTATTTCCTCCTCGTGATCTTCCGCCTCATCATCCCGCAGACAGCTTCCCACGAAATACGCCAGGTCCTTCATGCCACACCCGGCACCCACATACTGGAAGTCCAACGCTGCAACCTCGTGCCCATCATCACTGAAACAGAAATTTGCCAGCTTGGCATCACCATGGACGAGAGTCTGGAAAGCGGAAGCCTTGAGACTGGTGTCAATTGTCAAAGCCGCATCCTTAAGGGCAATATCATCAAGCTTCTCCAGCTCGTGCGGCCGGGTCTCAAGGTGCCAGTAGGTACCGGTTGCCCAAAGGCCTTCCGGATTTATCCCCATGCAATCAGCATGAAATTGAGCCAGCCAACGCACACAGGAATACATCTCTTCCCGTGTCACGGAACTTCGGCGCCCGGCATAGCCGGCAGCATCCAGGTCTTCCAGGACAAGCAGGAACTCTCCCCCGGTGGCTTTTGTGCCGAAACACTTGGGTATCCGGGACAGCGGGGCAACCGGCTTCTGCGCCTGCCTTTCATACCAATGTGTTTCGACCTTGTAGGACTTGAGCTTTCGCTGGTGAGACAAGTCCGTGTTCCATCCCCGGGGATGGTTGCCGGTTCCCGGCTGAACGTGCTTAACGATCACGCTGGGAACATCTCCTCCTTCAATTCCAATCCTTTCAATGCGGCCATATCCGCTCCAGAGTGACTGCACGATACCAAGTGGCAGCAGGCGCTCTGCCCCGGTCACTTCCAGGATAAACTGCTCTATTTCTTCCTGTTCCATGAACTTACTGGCGACTTTGGTCCATCCTGCAATCCGGGTCCAAGGCAACCGGCTTGCCCGTTTGCTCAACCGGGTGTGTATAGAGATACCGCCAAACATCATCCCAGGCATCTCCACGCACCACGATACCGTGAGCCCGTCGGGAATCGTTGCCGACATCACAATTAGTGATCAGGCGGCGTGAGTTGCCAAATGGCGGCCTGACCAAGTCCACGTTCATCAGCGAACCAAACCGGGCAAGTCCCAACATCTGCCAGGAACGACAGTAATGGTCACCCTTCCAGCCGCTATCAAGAACATGACTGAACCCGAAGTAACAATTGGCAGGAGTTGCTGAAGGCAGGGACTGCCAGGATTCCAGTTGATCGCGGGGCCCACAAAACATGACCACCCTGGCTACCTTGCGATGCTTGGCAAAACGTGCCGCGGTGGTCGACCCGTGGGAACTGCCCGACAGGATAACCTTGTCCCATAGAAGGTCACTACCATCATCGGCAAGGAACTGCGCCCAATTACCCTCGGGATTCTCTGCCGCAAGCCACTTAACGAGTTGCAGTGAGCGGGCAATCAGCCCATCAGGCCCGGGAATAGCCACCAGCGGGCTGTGATCCGCCCCTGTTGCAGCTTCCAGCCTGATGTCCCCGAGGCAATCACCGGCATCGTGCACTGCCTTTGGCACGGTGGAGAACCAGCGATTGGCGTAATGGGGCTGTATGGCATGCAGCCCATAGCTGGTGATACTCTCAAAGAGCTGCTTGTTGTGACTCATTAACCAGATGACCAGTTGCCCCCGTGATTCGACCCGCGTGTCCACCGCAGCATGTTGAAGGTCGACAACCTTTCCCTGCTTATCCGTGAAAGTATATTTAATGGCCGGGTGCTCCTTTGCCACGGGATTGATCTTACTGGCCCGAACGGACAATACATGCCGGGTTGAGGATTGCTGCGCCAGGCAGGGCAGCGTCAGGATGAAAGAGAAAAAAAGTGCTTTTATCATGAGGCAGTCTTCAGCCATTGACTGTCCCATGTCTCACAACGGGAGCAATTCAATTTCGCCTTCCATCCTGCTCCTTGTTGCCGGCCGGGCTGTCCCGGCGCAGGAGCATACCGAAGAAATGATCCATTTGTCCCTCCTCAAGCTTCCTGGATTTCACAAACTCAGGTGGCGATTCGGGATTGCCGGGATTCACCTTTATTCCCCACAACGGCACAGTGGATGTCGGCAACATCGCGTAGCGTATATCGCCCAGAACATCATCCAGTTCAGGGTGCCGGCACAGGTAACCTCCAGAAAATTCAGAGAAACGGGACACGTCCTTGGCCTGCCTGCTGTTATCCTTGATACGCGGTAAGACCTCTTGGACTCCCATCGCCTTGATTTTCCCCCCGGGGTAGAGCTTCGCAGGCAAGCCGGGGAAAACGTGGATCGCATCCACGTAATAAACCCCGTCATGCAGGTAAACCGAGCGATGCAGGAAAACATTCCCGATACTCGGTTTAATGATTTTCCTAACGGCTCCGTGATTGCGCTGAATAATTAATTCAGACTGGGCAACTCCTGCTCTCCGGTGCTGACCTGCTGCCAATAGAAGGTATCCGATACAGTAAATCGCAGCCAGTCGTGCCATCCAGGCCCGCCGTCGCCACACTGCCAGTATTGTCAGGAAAAGCAGCGGAAGGGTGAACAACGGATCAATAATGGAAACCAAATTCCAGGAAACGCTCTGGGAAGAAAACGGCCAAAACAAATAGGTCCCATAACTGGTGCAGGCATCCAGTAAGCCATGGCTGCCATATCCCAGTAAGCATGCAGTATATGTCTGGCGAAAAGACCAACGCCTCCGTGAGGCAAGCCAGATCAACAACGCCACTATCAAGGCTCCCAGGGGAATAAATGCCAAGGCATGCGAGAAGTGACGGTGATATTCCAGATTGAGCAGCGGATCATCCGGGGAACGGATCAGCGCATCCAGGTCAGGAGCCATACCGGCGAGAGCCCCGCACAATGCCGCTCGATATTGCGTCTTCGGCCCGGAGAAAGACTGGGCAGCCGCAGAGCCCACGAGTCCTTGAGTCAACAAATCCATCGGGGACTACTTTCTTGAAAGACGTGCATGATATTTAATGCACACAAGCCATTACTTCACGCGAATATTGGAGCCTGTCCAGATCCCATTTCCCGCCTGATTGATCAGAACGACCACTCATATCGAAGACAGCTGCCTTGATTACTGACCCGATCTCCTTGCGAACCGAGTCCAAATTCGCCTTAACCGCTTCCGCCATTGCAAGCAACCCAACGACCATCCCAGTCGTGATGGAAAATAGTCTCATTTTTTGATAGATTCAACGCCACTGCAAGTTTCCTTCTACGGACGGTGTTAGAGCAGAGGTAGAGTTGGACGCCCAAGATGGCAAGTGCCTTCAATTCACTCCCCTGTCAGCAGCCCAATCAGGCTTATACCCGATCAAGCGTGCCCGTGCATCCAGCGAAGGTGTCGATCTCGAGGCCGAGCCTTTGGAGGATAGTTACGAAAAGGTGGGCTAGCGGGCGATCCTCCTCCTTGGCGGCGCCCCGCCAACCGGAGTCACTCACAACACCCGCGCCAGGCAGGCTGCCATCTCCCAAAAGCTTCACATACTGGAGGTAGCGGCCATTGTTGAAGCCGAGGTTTTTGCCTCCAGCGGAGACGATAGGATAGTTCCGGGACAAGTGGAAACTGCTGGATGCGGAGCCATGCATTGCAAAGGTATTATCGAGCATGTTGCTTTCACCAGTCGGCTCAGGAGTGTCCTTAAGCTTCTCCACGAAACGCCCGAACTCCTCCATCTGGTAACGATTGTAGGTGCCAAGATTCTGCCAGCCGTTCTCCTTCTGGACTGAATGCGTGAGACCATGAGCCCCGCCCAATTCTACTGCCTTCGAAAGCAAATCGTGCGGCCCACCTCCGTTTTCCCGACCCAGCTGAAAGGTGGCGACGCGGGTAGAATCACTCAGGAAGGCGAGGTAGATGAGGTCATACATGGTCTGGAAATACTGCCGGGCTTCCTTCGGGCCAGCTTCCAGGTGCAATTGAGAAGAATCGGCGTTGGGTAACGGCGTGTCTAGCCAGCGTCGGGCCTTGGTTAACTTGACCTCCGTATCACGGACGGAGTCTAGATACTGCTGCAGCGTTTCCTGATCCCGCTTGGAAAGCTTCCGCCCGAGCGAGCGGGTGTCTTCAATTAGGAGATCCAAAGCGCTCTTACTTCGTGCCAATCGGGCGGCGGCATCCTTGCCGTCGATGACAAACAGCATGTCGAATATTTGCTTGGGCTTGTTCATCGCGGGAATAGCGCGGCCTTCCCTGTTGAAGGACTGCGTCTGAGCACCGCGCGGGCCGCCGATGCCGCCGTTGGTGGACATCACCAAGGAAGCATGCCGGGTGGCATCACCGATATGCTCGGCGTAGAGTTGGTCCAATGATATGGAATTCTTATAAGGACCGTGTCCCTTGGTATCAGCACCGGTAAGATACTGGTCGGCATTGGAGTGACCGTGAACACGGCGGACAGCTGGGTGAGAGAGGCCAGAATAGATCGTGACGTCACGGCGCAAGGGTTCCAAAACATCGAGCACCTTGGTGAGCTCAAAATCCTTTTCGCCACCGTGCGGAAACCAACTCCAATCCTTCCACGCCGGATCCTTACGGATGGGCACTCCCACGCCATCAGGGTGATAGATGCTGACAAAACGTTTCGGTATAGCGTTGGCTTTCCGGTTGTTCCCCGCAAAAGTTTCCAACCAAGGCAACGCCAAAGCGACACTAGTCCCACGCAGAAAAGTTCTGCGCTGAAGTGCGCTAGCGCTAGATATCCTCATCTCAAAAACAGTATACCTATGTAAGCCTCTTATTTCGAATGAAAAATGCGGCTTTGAACAAGTAACTGAATCAGATGGCGAAGCCGATCACCCTTGGTTCTGAACTGCGTCGTCAATTCCTCAACATCCGCACGGTCAGCAAACGTCAGGTGCCGGCCCAGGGCGTAGGCAGTCATCTTGTGTGCCATCGCGCGGGCGAACTGGTCCTGCCGTTCAGCAAGTAGATACCGCTTCAGGCCCTCCATGCCAGCCAGAGGTTGCTTGTTGAACAGTTTCGAGGTGGCGTCCACCGGCTTGCCCTTAATCGAGTTGCGGAAGGATCCCATCGCATCGTAGTTTTCAAAAGCGATGCCCCACGGATCAATTCGGGCGTGACAGGAATAACAGGCGGGATCGTCACGATGATCCGCAATGCGCTCCTTCAGGGTCATCCTGGCAATTTCTGGATCGGCGAGATCAACCTCGGGTACATTGGGCGGCGGCGGCGGCGGCGGATCATGAAGAATGCGCTCCAGCATCCAGATTCCCCGTTTGAGGGGATGGGAATCCTTGCCGTCCGAGTTCATCGCCAGCACCGCTGCTCCGGTCATGAGGCCACCGCGTTGATGTTTGACCTCGATGGCCACCTTACGAAAATGCACGCCGTGAACATCCGGAATCCGGTAATGTTGAGCCAGCTTGTCGTTGACCACTGCGTAGTCCGAATGGATAAAATCCATGATACTGCCATTGGCGTTCAATACGTGTTCAAAGAACGCAACGGGCTCTTCCTCCATGGCGGCCTTCAACTGATCGTCCCTGATGTGGTCCACGCTATTCAGGCCATCTAATCCGAGCCATTGGCGGACGAAGTGCCGCGTAAACCGTTTGGCCCGCGGATCGGCTAACATGCGCTCCACTTGCGCAGAAAGAACCTTGGGCTCGCGTAGCTTCCCCCGCTGGGCCAGGTCAAGCACCGTCTCATCCGGAATGCTCGACCACAGGAACACCGCCAGCCGATCGGCCAATTCGAATTGACTGATCTGCGATGGCGCCTCTTCAGACTCCTCGGCATCGCGCTGTGCTAGATAGAGAAATTCCGGATGCGCCAGCACCGTCGCCAACACCTCCACCATCGCGCCCTCAAACGTCTCAAACTGCGGCCGGTATTTGGCAAACAGCTTCACAAACCGATCCACCTCCGGCTTGGTGACCGGCCGCCGCCACGCGCGCCACATGAACCGCTCCAAAACCTCACGTGCATAAACCTCCGCATTCCCGTTATTTTGGCTCTCGAAGAAAATTGCCGTGTGCGTTTTGGGCGGCCATTGCTCGTAGAACGGCACGGTGATCTCCACGTGATCGAACTGAACATGTAGGCCATTGGCCAAAGACACATTCCTAATGTGCAGAAACTCATCACGCCGCGGAAAGGTGGTGGTCAGCTTACGGAACGGATTGCGTTGAATGTCGCCCAGTTGAATGTCGAAGTGAATAAACTCTGGCCGATTTGCGGGCGCAGTCACGGGCAAATCCCGTTCACTGATTACATTTGAAAAATTTGCATTATTGCTGGTGTGCGCACTAAAACCCAACCGCAGGCAGATATCCCCCGGCACATCCTTCGTGGACCGCGCCGCCCGCATACTGACGCGCATGAGTCCCTCATCGGGCAGGAAACGATCCAGATTAATCTTCCATTCGTGATTACGCGGCAGCTCCATATACACTGCGGATGCCTGCGGAGCCTGCCCGACAGCCGTATCGGCCACCGGCGCATACTTGCCTCCGGAGAACGCCACGCCCTTCCCGGTCTGGCGGTTTAGCAAGTGCTGTTGTTTGCGATGATTCGAATAGCCGTCAGTCTCCCGTTGAAAGACCTTGGCTTGCTTGGCTTTTGACGCCTTTTCGAACAGCTCTTCCATGCGGAAAACGTAGTTCACCGGCTTGGGGCGTTCACCGATCACGATCGCCCGCCGCAAGGCCTTAAGGCCAATCTCGCGATGAGTTTGAAACTGCATTGCAGACATCTGCAATAACTCGGAGCTGTTCTTGAAACCGTCTTCAGAGGCCGTCTCTGGTGGCAGCCGATCCACCAGCGAATGATCCAGTCCCAGTAGATCACGCAGGGCGTAGTCGTATTCATAACGAGTTAAGCGGCGGAAAGACGAACGTCCCTTAGCGCTCCGAGCTACACGTGAGGCCTGCTGAATCTCGCGGGAAAGCCAATCGACAACAAGCGCTCGCTCGGCGTCCTCCAACTGCACCTTGGCATCCTTCGGCGGCATCTCGCCATTGCCGATAACTCCGAACACCTCCAACCACCAGCTCACGTGCTCCCCGTTCAGCAAGTCGGGGTTGAGCGTATCTATGCGAAACTTTCCCTTCTGCTTATTGGGACCGTGACACTCTACACAAGCCGCCTTGAGCACTGGGCCGATATCCTTGCGAAACTCACTTAAGTTGGCTTTGGGCGCCTCCGCAAAAGCCAGCCCAACTAGCACACTGCATACCGCTAGTGAAAAAATAAGCTTCATGACCATTCGTGGACAATCAGACAACACAAATGCAAAAAGAATTCAAAGTGAGAATGATTAATCCAATTCCTTCACCCGTATGCGGCGGTATTCCATTTGGCCACGATCACCCTCAAGACCAATAGGGCCGGTTGCAGGCACCTTGAATTTTGCGTTTAGCACTTCACCATTGCAGGTGCAATGAGCCACCCCATCCTTCACGATTGCCACGATCTCATTCCAGTCCTGCGGCTTGTATTTCTTTAAATCCTTCCAGGGACCGGCCAGCACGTAGTCGCGGCACTGCAACTGGGGACGGCGGATAAAAACACCACTGTCAGCATTGGGCGTGGCGCGGAACTCGAGTTTCAAAATGAAATTCTTCGGAAACTCGCGCGTGGTCCAGAGTTGCTGGATACGCCGGCCCTCAGGAGGTGTCGTTACCACCAGCCGGTCGTTTATAGCACGGTAACGGCCGTCACTACTGGCTTTCTTGCCATCAAAGCTGGCGATCTTTTCCTGTGAGCGCTGGTTGCGGAAGCCCCAGCCCGTCAGGTCCTTGCCATTAAAAAGGCTCACGAAGCCCGGCTCCATTTCAAATTTATCAGCCTCAGTCTCCGTAAATCCATGCGTCGCAAGCAAGGGTTGCAATGCCGCCGCCCATTTATCGTAACCAATCTGGTTGGGATGCAGAAGGTCAGGAAACTCCACCTTCTTCGCGTCACCCTTCGGATCAGCGAAAAGCAACCACGTGTCGAGCACGGTAATCTGCGGATCGCCCTTCACGGCGGCGAAGTAAAGCTGATTAACCTTCTTGATTTGATCAGCGGGACGTTTCTTGGTCGCCGAGCTGGGAAAGGTATTGCAGAGGATAATCGGTATCTTCGGGTTGTGCTGCTTTAATGCACCAATGATCAGCTGGAGATTGCCGGCTATGACCTCAGGTGATGCATTCTCTTCAAGATCGTTGGTGCCGATCAAAATCACCACGCCCTTGGGGTTTAAGGAAAGCACATCCTCCTTGAGCCGGATCAACACCCCGCGCGTTGTGTCACCGCTGATACCACGGTTGGCAACCTTGATTCCCTTGAAGTGCCCGCGGAAATTGTCCCCCCAGCCCTGGGTGATGGAATCCCCAAGGAACACAAGGGCTCCCTGGTCCTGTTGCACCTGCTTGGCCCAGCCGTTGCGTTTCTTCTCCCAAAGGTTTTGAAACCATTGATATCGGCGAATCGGCCCTTCCCCCGGCAGGCCCTCATCGGCAGCCGGAATGGACAACTTGCCGGCTGAGGCCAGATCGATAGAGAAAACGAGGGACAGGAAAAGAAAAACACGTTTGGCATTCATGATAAAAAGGGATGGTGGGGAAAGTTTGCCGGGAAAGCAAGATTTGATCGGCAGGCACCTACTTCTTTTGATACACCCTCACCCAGTCAATGTGCATCTCTTGCGGGAACAGGGTGAAATCATAGAGTTCATTCTTTCCTTTCTTGTCCGGACCGGGGTTATCAGGTCCCCATACACCAAAGTAATTGCCTCCTACCGCAAGGTTAAGGATGAGAAAAAAAGGATAGTCCCGATACATCTTCTTATCTCCGAATCGGGCATGGTCAGTAAGGTCCAGGCCTGGCCCCCACTCCTTGCCATCGAGCATAAAGATCAGCCGGTCTCTCGTCCATTTGCATCCGTAGACGTGATAGCCGGACACATAGGATTTCTCGCCAGGCCTTGGCTTGAGGGAACCATCAAGTTTCTGGTCTGCAATCCATTGCTTCGGGTTAATCGCACCGTCATAGCGGCGGTAATGGGAATACCAGCCAATATGGCCCACCGTCCAGTTCTTGGAGCTTTTATGGTAAACCGCGCCGGCATGATACAACCTGGTAGCGCGGCCGGACATTTCCATGATGTCAATCTCACCACTGTAGGGCCATGTGCTTCGTGCCCATTCTCGCTTGTTATCAGCGGCAGCCTTGTCCCAATATCCTGAATAGGGAGCAGCCTTGGCCTCCGGCAACAACCAGAAGGCGGGCCAGACAGGGATGGCTGTAAGCTTCCCACCTGTACCTACAGGGTTTTTAATCCGTGCCTCAAAAATCCCATAGGTAAAGGAGTGAAGATTCGCCGTCGTCAGCTTTGCCGACTTGAAATCCTGATGCCCTATATTGTGCTTGATCTTGCCGTAGGGTTTTTCGCGCAGAGGATATTCTGCATCAGGAGCGTAGCGCGCGATGATAGTCAGTTTGCCATCCTTCACATGAAATGTGTCTCCTTCTGCATCCAGATAAGCCTGAGCCTCACCATTGCCATGCCCGTATTGGCCGATAGCGGGATCATCCTCCGCCATCCATTTTTTCCGGTCCAGCTTGGTGCCGTTAAACTCTTCCTGCCAAACCAGCCGAAATGACTTATCCGAAGAATGCGGCTCACCCAGAACCGGTAAAGACTTATCCCCAGCTTGGACAAGGGGTGCCAAAGCCAGCAAAACTGACAACAAAAGAGGATAATGCATTACGCACAGTAATCATAATACCCTGAAGTGCCACTCATAGCACACTCGACTCAACCCGTAAGGAGTTATATTCCTGATAAGGTGTCCAGCTATTCTCCTGACTTGGTTTCTTACGTCTGCCGTTTCCGAAACCCGTGGCAATTTTCCAGAACTCCTGACATATTGAATTGAGTATGCGAAACCTGCTCCTGATCGTCACGACCATCAATATTATTCAGCATGCAGCACTCGCTGGTCCACCCAACGTTTTGTTTATTCTCGTCGATGACTCGGCACCGGCTATCTTTCCGAAGTATTGAGCAGGAAACGATTTCTTTATGGTTTCAGCCCCAGTTTCCTGAAGGACTGTGAAAGCCCTTTACGCATCCTAGCCGCATCATCTCCATCTTGATTCTTCAAGATAGGGCTTTTCTCCAGGGGATCTCTGACCATGTGAAACAAACGGCCGTCATTATAGAGTTTCCATTCCTGATTACGCACCCACTTGAGACCGGAACTGGTTCCATCCGGCTCCACTCCGCCGGGCTTGGGCAAAACAGCCTCTTCACAGTAAGTAAAGGATCGCCTTGAAGGACCTGTTCCGCGTAGGCGGTTTGCAAAACTTACTCCATCCAATTTACGATTTACCGGAGAATCGGTGCCCGCCAAATCCAGAAAGGTTGGCAATATATCGCTGAAATCGACCAGGTCATTGACCTTCTGCCCGGCCTTGATGGTTCCAGGCCAATTTGCAATCATTGGGACATTGGTGCCGGCATTATTCAGTTGCTTCTTGCCACCGGGCACATCCCGGCCATTGCGAAGGGAGACAACAGGGATCTTAATGAGTTTTTTCCCCTCGGCACGGATAATAATCTCAGGAGGAGTGCCGTTATCCGCCACAAAGATAATAAGGGTCTTCTCGCGCAACTTGAGGGCATTGAGTGCAGCAACCACCCGCCCGACTGCCCGGTCCATCTCAGCCACCATCTCCGCATAGTTGTCATAGCGGTCAAAGGGCCCATGAGGCACCGGGGGATCCAGATCATCAGTTACCTCGTGGGTAACAGCCATGGAGTAGTAGGCAAGAAAAGGGCGGTCACGGTTAGCCTTCATGAATTCGATAAGGCTTCTTACGTAAAGATCCGGACCGTAATGCCCAAGGGTATCGGTGCGCACCTTGCCATTACGATAGATCATCGGCTCATAGAAGCGAGGTCCTTCATGCCAGCCAAAAAGGTCCCAGTGATCAAAGCCCAGCCTGCGCGGATGCATGGGGTCGTCCTTTAATAGGCAAAGCTGCCACTTGCCTGCGATGGCGGTCGCATACCCGGCCTTCTGCAAATAACGGGCAAAGGTATGGGGTTCCTCTTGCTTGGGAAAATCCCCCCAAGTCACCTGACCATGCCTGAACGGATATTTTCCGGACATCAATGCCAGGCGGGAAGGGTGGCAAACCGGCATACTGTAGGCATGATGAAACTGCATTCCCGTGCGGGCCAGTTCATCAAGGTGGGGAGTTCGATAGCTTTCCCCGCCATAGCAACCAAGCACCTCCTGCCCAACATCATCAGCGAAGATGAATAGTATGTTCGGGGGGGCTTTTTTCCCCAGCGCCGGTTGAACCAAGCCAAGCAGAACAAAGAGGAAAAGGCCGGTGATTGATGAGAGGTAAGCCATGGTTGCTCAGGAGTTATGACGAAAAAAATAGCTCATTTCAGTCCGTAGAACTTACGGGCATTCAGGGCAAAGAGCTTGCGCAAAACCGTTTTTCCCTCAGGTGCAAAGAAGTCATGGATAATTGAGAATTGCTCAGCGTAACTCCCTCCGCGATCCGTCACCGGCCAGTTGCTGCCATAAATAATCCGGTCTTCTCCAAAGGCCTGATATACCACCTCAAAAATGGGTGCATAGTAAGACACCTTCTTGGGCGCCGGCATTTTCCCGGTACGCTGAAAAATACCACTCACCTTGCAGTAGACATTTTGATGACGGGCTGCCTTCTTGACCGTCGCGACCCAGGCAGGATCAGCCTTCTCCCCGGTAATGATGAGACCTGTTACGTGATTGACCAGGATCTTCAGGTCAGGAAGCCTGGCGGCTATCTTGTCCACGTCCTCAAGCGTAAAATTGGCCATCAAAACGTCCAGAACGAGCCCTTTTTTCGATAACAGTGCCAGGTCCCGCCAGACTGCATCCGTAAAGAAATCATCTCCCCCTGGCCTGTCCCGCATACGGATTCCGACATACCTGTTGTCTTTTGCATACCGCTCAAGCAAATCAGCAAAACCGTCCGTGCCAATCGGCAGACTGCCCACCAACCCAACATAACGCTTTGGATTGTGCTTCACGAGGTCAAGTACCCATTGATTATCCTCAACCCTGCTGCTGGCCTCAACAATCACCGTGGAACTAATGCCATTGACTTGGCATACCTCATCAAAATGTTCCGGCAAAACAGCCCGAAAAAGAACCTTGTCCGTCTCTGGGGGCCAGTCTACTCCGGCAGGGCGATGGGCATCGTAAAGATGAATGTGGGTGTCGATGATCTCAAACCCGCCATGCCCGGACTGAGACCTTTTCGTGACGCAGGACGACAGAATGGCAACTGAGGCCAAAACAAGCAGAAAATTTCCCTTATTGCGATTGCTCATGTTTATTGGTTCTTAAATAATTTGTTAGTCATCAAAAAATGCAGGCGTATTTTGTTGCTACGGATCAACGCAACGTTGCAGGCCGGGGTAAATTGCCGACAAATGGCGCCTTGGTCCGCTTCAGTTCCCTGATCGCCATCTGCCGATACTGCGCAAGGGTTTCTTTAAAGTCCGCTTTCAAAGCCAAGTTGTCCAACTCGTCAGGATCCCCCTTAAGGTCATACAACTCCTCGATTTCCCCCTCAATCAGGTTACGCACATACTTGAACTTGCCACCGGCAAGCATGACATACCATGGCACACCCGGTCCGTGGTAGAGCCTTGGGTCATCAACGGCGGGAATATTCGCTGTGGCCGATCCATAAATCTTTCCGGTGTGCACCAACATCGCCGGTGAAATACGCTTGGACCCCGGGTCCTCCAGCAGCGGGCTTAAATCCTCGCCATGCATTTCCCATGGCAGGGGCAACCCGGCCTGAGAAAAAAAAGTGGGGGGCAAATCCACTCCGCTTACCGGTTCTTTCACCACGCGACCTGCTGTCTTGCCGGCCTTTGCCGCCGGAGGACGGATAATCAGGGGCGCACCCACCGTTGCGTGGTATGGGCCCACCTTCGACTTGAACCCGTGTTGCCCCCAGCCAAAGCCTTGGTCGGAAGTAAAAACCACCAGTGTATCCTCATCCTGTCCACTCTCCTTGAGGGCCTTGAGCACCCGGCCAACCCCCTCATCAATTGCGATGACGCCCTCATGGTATTGCCTGATCCAGTCCCTTAAAGGCCGGCCGGGAATATCCCTCATGGCAACAGGCCCAAGCTCCCTGACTTTCTTCTCCACCGGTTCGCCTTTATTGGGTTGCCAATGCTCCATCTTCCGGACATAGCCAGGCTTTCCGGGTCGCGGAGGATAAACATCCTTTGGGATAGGAACCCCTGCCTGCCGGTATTTGCCCTTGTGGCGTTCTGCAGGAGTAAACGGGCCGTGCACCGCTCCATAGCAGAGCCACAAATACCAGGGCTTGCCGGCATCACGACCTTTGCCGTTGATGAAATCCACCGCCCACGTCGTGTAATTGTCCGTAGTGTAACCCTTCACCAGTTGTGGTTTACCACCTTGAAACTCCGTAATCTGGTCATGGTAATAATTGGGCGAATTCTTCACATATTTTGGCCGGTTCCAGATAATCTGGTAATCCCAATCCCGACCGAACCCACCGTCCACACCCGTGTGCCATTTACCGATCTGGGCAGTCACATAACCATGCTTGCGGAAAACCGCGGGCCAGAACGGACATTTCTTGGGATCATATAAGCTGCCGGGATACTTGCCTTCCATGCGCATCGACTCCACCCCGTGCTGATGATGACCGGTGAGCATCGTGGCACGCGATGGCATGCACCAGGAGCCGATATATGCCCGGGAAAACCGCACGCCGGACTTTGCCAGAGCATCAATATTGGGCGTTTGGACAAAGTCGAAAGCATCCTCATAGCAACCCACGGTGCGCGTTGACTGGTCGTCGGTGTAGATAAATAGTATATTGGGCTTTTTACCTCCCGGGCAAAGCGCCTGGGAAAACACTAAAAATAACAGGGCAATGGAAAACTTACGCATTAGTAATCATGGATTGTTTCCATCCTTACCGATTTAAACCGGCAATGGAATAAAAATACCTGCACAGTCAACCCTGCCCTCTCAACTCAAGTTCAACCTCAACATTGTCTGCAGGCTTGGTGGAAACACCGGCAATGGCCCCTGTCTGCCCCGATACGGCTTCAAACTTGAACAGCTTGACCATAGCCCCGACGACGAGGCCCACTTCCAGTAAACCGAGTGAGCGCCCAGGGCAGAATCGGGGCCCATAACCAAAGCCAAAGTGAAGCATCTCCTTTGGAGAGAGCCCCTTCTCCTCCATGGCCGTCCAGCGCTCAGGAGCAAAACGGTCGGCAGGGTAACCGGTTACCTGCTCGCCCCAGAACTCCTCACACCGGTTTGCATGCCAGACATCCAGCCGGATATGTGTCCCCTTGGGAATCAGCATGGTGCGACCGTCTTTTGTCTCAACAAGGGTATCCACAACGGCACGGCGGGGTAAAAAATAAAGTGCCGGCGTCAGGCGCAACGTCTCCTCCAGGACACGATTTAGGTTGGGAGCTCCCGCAAAATCATCGGGATCATAATAATCCATGGTTTTCACCTCACTGTAAACTTTGGACTGCCACTCAGGCGAATGGGAGAGATGGGAAATGGCCCAGCTGGCAAATGATGTCGTCGCTTCCATTGCCCCGGCAAGGAACACCATGATATTGCTGCGCAGGTCTGCATCAGGTGCATCCGAGGCAAACTCAGCCCACAATCCGGATTTCTTCTTGCGCCCACTAAGGGCAATGTCCGTTAACGCGTCAAATGCCTTTCGGTGCCTTTCAAGTAGCCGGTTCTCTCCGGTTAACAGCCTGCCAAAAGCCTGTGACCTTGGGGCAACAGTATCCCGGACCATGTGGTCGATCAGGTATACCAGTGCCGGGACATATCGCTCACGCAACTCATCATAACTGACACTGCCCCCAAAGAAGTTGTTCACCAGCATTTCCAGCATGATCACCTTGATCTCCGGGTCCAGTTCAACCCGAAGCCTTGATTGGCCGGTCTCAAGCTGGCGCTGGCGCAAAACGTCAAGGCGCGCAGTCACCGTGTTGCGAAACGTCTGCTCAAACCCCGCAAAACGATGTAACTGGAAGAGGTTGCCCCGGCTGAAAGGTTTGGCCACAAGGCTCTTCTGACGCCGCCAAATGCTCCCGTTTGAATAAAGCAGGGAATCCTCGCCGGTGGCGCGGGCAATGCCGGCAGTAGGGCTCGTATCACGATCAAATTGACCCGGTTTATCCCCGGTCATCGCCTGAATCGCCCTGATCATACCCGGATCACGGGTGACCAGCACAGGCGCAATCCCGCCTGCGTAAAGATAGCGATTGTGCTTTCCCCACCCATCCTCACGAGCGGCCCCTGTATAGAACGCCTCAAAAATCTTCAGGGGCTCCTTATAGTTCCATGGCAGGGGCACCGGCAACGTGGGCCGTCCCCTGCCGATCAGGGAAACCCTGGTCGGGGGAGAGTTTCCACCGAACGGGTTTTTGCCCAGAACTTGGCGGGAAAAGTGCCCTAACCAGGAAAACGGTTGCATAAGTAAAAGCCGGCAGCTTGATGGCCAGCAGAAAAAACATGAAATATTAGCACTCGAATTGGCTGGTAGCCTTTGAATTTCAGAGTTATTTTTTTCTTAATTATAAAGAGAAACCATTTCACAACCATGGGTATCGCAAAAAAAACATCACTTGTCCTTTTCCTTTCTCTCTCTGGCGCCTTTGGCCAGGCCCAAATTCCACCACTGGAAAAAGCGATTCAGGACCCCTCCACTGGCCTCAATGTGCCGCCCGGGTTTGAAGTGGACCTCGTCTACAAGGTCAACAAGGGAAAATACGGTTCATGGATTGCCATGGCCTTTGACAAAAGGGGGCGCCTGACGGTCTCCGACCAGGGAGGGGCAGGCACCTTCTCCATTGAGATTCCCAAGCCGGGGCAACCACTGGATGAAAGCAAAATCAAGAAGCTTAACGTAAGGTCATCCCAGTGGGGCATGCTCTATGCATTTGACCACCTCTACATGATGGGCAACAAGGCCTTAACGCGGGCAAAAGTCCTGCCAGACGGCAACCTTGGACCTTCCGAGGTCATCGCCCCGATGAATGGTGGCGGGGAGCACGGTCCCCACTCCATCATCGTCTCTCCCGACGGCAAGAACCTCTACGTCATTGCGGGCAACTACACTGCTTTACCCAAATACCAGAAGACCCGGATTCGTGACAACTGGAAGGATGATTACCTTTTGCAGAACTATGCCTATGGCCACAATGGTGGGGGCAAGGCGCCGGGTGGCTGGGTCCTGAAGGTCAGCCCTGATGGCAAACAACGCGAGGTGATGAACATGGGCTACCGCAACCCCGTGGACTTCGCCCTGAACCGAGATGGCGAGCTGTTCGTCTACGACGCCGACATGGAGTGGGACATCGGGGCCCCGTGGTATCGCCCTACCCGTATCAACCACGGTGTTTCAGGCGGTGAAAACGGCTGGCGCGCGACCTCCAAGAAATGGCGCAAATATTTCCCTGATACCGTGGGATCAGTGGTCGACATTGGGCCCGGTTGCCCTACCGGCGTCATCGCGGGAACCAATACCAATTTCCCCACCCATTACCGCGATGCCCTGTTCATCTGTGACTGGACTTTCGCTACCATGTACTCAATTCACCTCAAGCCACACGGTTCTTCCTACAAGGCGGAAAAGCGTGAGTTTATTGCCAACACGAAAGGCTCACTGGCCTTGACTGATGTTGACGTGGGTCCGGATGGAAATATGTATTTCTGCGTGGGCGGCCGAGGCGGCCAGTCCTATCTTTACCGGGTTTCCTACAAGGGCTCGGCATCCACCGAGTTGTCCAAGCTGGACACCACGAGCAAGCACGCCATGGCTCGAAAGACGCGCCATTCTCTGGAAGCCTTTCATGGAGGCCCCAATCCAAAGGCAGTGGGCACCGCATGGCCTTACCTGAACAGCGAGGACTACCATCTGCGCTATGCTGCCCGTATCGCCATCGAGTGGCAGGATGCGGCAACCTGGGCCACCAAAGCCTACAATGAGAAGAACGACCTTGCCGCGATTCACGCCCTGCTGGGCCTGGCCCGTTGCGATCACGAGGGAAGCCTTGCCCCAAGTATCAAGCGCCTGCTCCAGGTTGATTTCAGCAAGCTGGATAAAACCGGAAAGTTGGCCCTCCTGAGAACCTATGCTGTGATCATGAGCAGGGGCGGCATGCCGGCAACTGAACAGGTAAAGGCCATTGGCGACCAGCTCGATGCCCACTTCCCGGCCAAGGATGATAACCTGAACGAGGAGCTTTGCCGGGTGCTTTGTTATCTCCAGCACCCCTCCGTGGTTGCCAAGACCATTGCCCTGATGAAAACCACCAAGGCCAAGGTTCCGGATTTTGATGAGGCCGTAATGAGGCGTAACCGCGGTTATGGCAGCACGATCATCAGGTCAATGCAGTCAGCCCCCAACATCCTCAACATTCACTACCTGTTCTGCCTGAAAGATGTCCAGGAAGGCTGGAGCATGGAGGATCGCAAGGTCTACCTCGGCGAACTCAAGACACTGCTCGCCAAGAGTGGCGGCAACATGTTCAAGGGTTATATCAATAAAATCCGGGAATCGGCGATCGCCTCCGTTCCTGAAAAGGATAAAACAACCCTGCAATACCTGATGGGTGCCGTGAAGTCGGTCGATGTCACCAAGTTGCCAAAAGCCAGTGGACCCGGAGTGGCCTGGACGGTGGAATCCGCATTGACAATGCTCAATGCGGAACCGCTGGCGGGACGCAGCCTGGCCAATGGCAAGAAAATGTTCTCAGCCGGGCTCTGTGTCGCCTGCCATCGCTTTGGCAGTGAAGGCGGCGGAATCGGTCCGGACCTGACCAACCTGGCCAAGCGCAGCGACTACAAATCCATCCTCGAGTCCACCCTTCTTCCCAACCTGGTGATCTCAGACCAGTTCGTGCAGCATGAGCTGAAATTGAAGGACGGCTCGGTAGCCATGGGGCGCATTGTCAGTGATGGAAAAGAGGCATACTCAATCGTCCAGTCTGGACTGGAACCGCTGAAACTTAAAACGGTGAAAAAGTCCGAAGTGACAGGCAAGAAAAACTCCAAGATTTCAATGATGCCACCGGGGCTGGTCAATACCATGAATGCGGAGGAACTCAAGGACCTGATCGCCTACTTCGTCTCAGCGGGCAACAGCAAGCATCCGGTTTACAAGAGGCCGAAATCGAACAAAAAGCTCGATATTGAATTAATCAGCGCGGTTTATGGCTTGGCGGGCAACGCCCAGAGACAAATGGATGTGAGCCGCACCATGAAGCAGTATCTCGATGCACGGGAATATGAGTTTGAGATGACCAATAGCGTGGCAGGAGGGGACCCCGCTCCCGGCACCCCGAAAGTCCTGTTGCTTAAGTACAAGTTCAACGGCAAGGAAATCAGCAAGAAAATCGCCGAGAACGGCTTGGTCTCCTTCTATGAATAGCACCTGTTCCACCGGCTGAATGCCGGCACATCATGTGAGGCTCAAACAAGTATTGCGCCCGGAAATTTATTTTCCGGCAGCCTCAGCATATGGCCATACCCGGTCTCCACGCGCCTTGTCTATCCGCGTATTCTCCGGGCCTTCCATGATAACCTTGCCGCCATCATCCTTGAGGTCCCACCCCGTCCCATAAAGCACGTATCGCCTGGTCCCTGTAAAATAGAAATAAGGATCCCCACTGAACGGGTCAGTCAGGTTCAACCCTCCCAAGCTTCTAGATCGCAGCATTGACGGGACCCCCCTCGCCAATGATACTGAGAGCTTCGCAAGGTCCACGAACTCTCCGGGATACTGGCCATCTTTCATCTTTTTCTGCTCCAGGGCAGCAGCAATACAGGCATGGTCAATTCCTGTTTGGGTATTGCCGAAGCGCATCGCAACACCGCTCAGGTTCATGGAAACCAGCGCAACCAGCAGGTTATGAGGATCATTTTTGTCCAGTTCATCAAGGTAATGATCATGCGCTGCAGCAATTCCCGGGTCAATGACGCCATTTTTGACATCCACAAGGTTGCGACCAAACTTCATGTAAAGCTGATTTAGCCGGATTTGATTCTGCTCCAGCCAGGGAACCTGATTGTCAGGTGGCGGGTTGAAGTCACCCAGTCCGCTGAAATCTTCCTGCCATTGCGAAACCGGTTTCCGGATCATCTGGTCAATGACAAGGTTAAACATGTCACGCTCATAGCGCAGGGCCAGCTGAAGATCCTGCACGAGGTTGACATCGGAGAGTTTTGCACGCAGGACACCCAATTGTTCATTGCTCCAACTGTTTTCCGCCAAACCCTGCCAAATGACCTGCAATGCCTGTTCCAGTATCGCAATGCGCACAAGGTGGGAAATAAGGGTTGGCTCACGGGCAACACTCTGGGCCAGGAAAATAACCATTTTGGCATCTGTAAAGGCAGCGTTGCGATCATCCTCAGCAAGATGGGCGACGGCACGCAGCGCGAAACATGTTGACGCCTTCATTAATACGAACAGGTGCGGCGTCATGGCATGCAGGTGCGCTTCATACCTGACATCGAACCGGCAAAGCGGCCGCTTGCCGGCAGCCCTCTGGAGTTCAGCCATCTGATCGTCAAAAACAGTCAGTGCCTGTAATACATCGCTTGCCGCATTCTCCGCCTTTGCGGGATCTTTTAACTCTTCGGCTTGAAAAAAGCCTTCCTGCCCGCGGAAATATTCCTGCCAGGCTTCAAGATCCACGGATTTGCCCGCCTGCCATTGGCCCAGAGAAGGTCGCGTTCCGGGTAGCTCGAATAGACCGGTTGCCTTGCTGTGCTTCGCCGGATCCACAGGCTCCGCTTCGCTCATGTCATCATTCCAGTCGTATTCAAGCAGGGGCTTGAGAAGCGGCGTGTGGGCAAAGTTTTTCTCGGAAGGCACGGTCCCGGGAATATGTACCCTGTAATCAAAGACCTCCCCCTTCTCCTGCCAATGCTTGCGAAACGCATCCCAAGTCTCCCAAGTCTCCCAAGTCTCTTCAGTCTCCGCAGTCTTGTTGGGTTGCCGACATCCGTTTGAAAGCAACATCAAGACCACTATCAGGAGATGAACAGTGATGACGGCGCCATGGCGCAACTTATGAAAAGGAACAAACATCAAATAGTCAACAAACCTTGCCTCTTGAGAATTACAGATTGAATAGGCTTGATCTAAGAACACACCGGGCTCAGCATGGCGTCAACTAATTCTGACCTTTCGATCAACCAGAACAAAGAAAATGCTGAAAATAAAAATGCACAACATTGGCAAAACCATCGCCCTGCTCCTGATAATGACAGGCACTCTCTCGGCAAACCCCGGCAGCAAGAAGCTGCAGGTCTTTATCCTTGCCGGGCAGTCCAACATGGTCGGTCACGCCAACTCCCATACCATGGCAACCCTCTATGATTCGGACGTTGCAGGAGATCAGCAACTTGCCCAGATGGTATTCAAGAAGGGTAGCGGCCTGTCCAAGGAAGTATTGGGTACACAGCTGGCACAGGTAAGGAAAACCGACGAACTCACCGGCGGAATCTCCAATGACAAGATCAAGAAGATGAGTGATGGGGCCGAGAAAACAGCCCTTGAGGCAGAGGTCAAGAAGCTCAAAGAAGACTATGAGTCTTACAAAAAAAAGGTGATCTCAGCGTGTGCAGTCTCCGACCGTGTTTATATTTCCTCCATTGCAGACGGCAACAAGCGCTCAGGTCCCCTGACGGTTGGCTACGGGGGCAGCCCGGAAAAGGTCGGCCCGGAATTAAGCTTCGGCCTCTCTATGGCGAAAAAGCTGGACGCCCCGATCCTTCTAATCAAGACCTCATGGGGGGGCAAGTCCATCAACTACGATTTCCGCCCGCCTTCTGCCGGCCCATACCAGCTGGATGATAAACAGAAAACATCAAAAAACGCGGCAGACATCCGCAAGAACGCGGGACTCAACTGGAGAATGATGACCGAAGCCATCGATACGGTGCTCAAGGACCTCAAGAAACATCATCCTGCCTATGATCCCGCTGCCGGGCATGAAATGGCCGGCTTTGTGTGGTTCCAGGGATTCAATGACCAGTTCTCGGAAGCATTCCGGAATAACTACAAGGACATGATGGTCCACTTCATCAAGGACATCCGCAAAGAATACAAGACCCCAAAGATGCCCTTTGTCATTGGCGTCATGGGAACCAACATGACCAAGGAGGGCGTGGACAAGAATGCTGTCTCGGTTGCCCAGCGACAAGCTGCTACCACACCCGAATTCAAGGGGAATGTCGCCTCCGTGGAAAGCTACAAGGTTTATGACTTGAAGGCACGCGGTGTCTACGACCAGGGGTGGGCCAAGCGCTTTGCCGAGTGGTGTGTGGTGGGCAGCGACCGACCCTATCACTACCTTGGAAGCGGCAAGTTCTTCGTGCGTCTTGGGGACGCCTTTGCCAGGTCCATGCACCAGATGATGGAAAATCAGTAAGGCTGGATTCGCCCTGCATAAAAGCCTGTCATTGAGCCATCCGGTTCACTAAAAAACAAAAAAGATCATCATGACCTATTTACCAAGTAATCCCCTGAAATCTCTGTGCCCACTACCACTGCTCATGGCATTCTTCATCTTGCCCGCAGGAAAAATGGCCGCTGCAGAAAAAGCAAAAATAGCTGTAAAAAATGGTGAGAAAATTGCCTTCATGGGTGATTCCATTACCCAGGCGGGAAAGAGAAAAGGCGGTTACTGCCAACTGGTACTCTCCGCCCTTAAGGACCAGGGAATTAAAGCGGTCCCGGTCTTTGCCGGCATCAGCGGTCACAAGTCCAACCAGATGCTCGCACGCCTGGAAAAAGACGTCCTGCAGCACAAGCCCGACTGGATGACCTTAAGTTGTGGAGTCAACGATGTCTGGCACGGCAAGCGCGGCGTTGACCTGGAATCCTACAAGAAAAACATTGCCGAGATCGTCAACCGCGCCCACAAGGCAGGCGTTAAGGTCATACTGTTGACCTCAACGATGATCGGTGAAGACCAGGGTAACGCCATGAACCAGAAACTCGCCGGGTACAATGACTTCATCAAGTCACTGGCAAAGGAGAAAAAGTGCCTCTTGGCTGACCTCAATGCCGATATGCAGGAAGGCCTTAAGAAATTCCCGGCCGATGCCCCCAAGGGTAAGCAATTAACCAGTGACGGCGTGCACATGAACAAGGCCGGAAACATCATGATGGCCCGCGGGGTCGCCAAGGCCTTTGGGTTAACCGATCAGCAACTCGACAAGTCGGCAGAAAGCTGGAAATAGCATTCCCCTTACCAGGCTTGCCATCCTGCCGCTGTATCCCTATCATTTTAGCCATGCGTCAAATTCTCTTCGGATTTCTCACCTGCTTTCTCGGCACATCCGCGTTGCTCAACGCGGCGGCCCCCCTTGTCTATGAGGGCAAAAGTGGCCCCGGCAAGGGCAAGCACCTCGTCTTCATCGCAAGTGATCACGAATACCGCTCCGAGGAAACCCTGCCTGCCCTCGCACGCATCCTGGCCAGGCACCATGGCTTTAAGTGCTCCGTGGTCTTCGGCCTCAATGCCAAGGGTGAGATCCAGCCAGGAGCCAATAACGTGCCCGGCATTGAAGAGCTGGATCAAGCCGACCTCATGGTCATCTTCACGCGGTTCCAGAACTGGCCCGCTGACCAGATGAAACATTTCGTGGCTTACCTGGACCGGGCCGGGCCCATCGTCGGCCTGCGCACCGCCACGCACGGTTTCAATAAGATTCCAAAGGATAGCCCCTATGCAAAATACAACAACGGCTACGGCGGGGCAGAATATAAGGACGGTTTCGGCCGCCAGGTGCTGGGTGAAAAATGGGCTGGCCACTATGGTGGCAACCACCGCTCCAGCACGCGTCTGGATGTTGTTCCCGAACAGTCCGGCCACCCGATCCTGCGTGGGGTAAAAAACATGTGGGCGCAATGCGGTGGCTACAATGCCAACCCCTTGAAACCCTTCACGGCCCTGGCCATGGCACAACCGCTCAAGGGCATGTCCCCGGATTCACCCAATGATGAAACCCGGAAGCCTGTTCCGGGAGCCTGGACTCGCCACTACGTGGGGGCAGACGGCAAAACAAAGGGACGTGTCTTTACCAGCACCTACGGTGCCTCCAATGACATCGAGAGTGAGGGCTACCGCCGCCTGCTTATTAACGCCTGTTTCTGGGCGGTGGGCATGGAGAAGGAAATCAAGGCTGATGCCAACGTGAGCTTTGTCGGCCCCTTCAACGGCACCTGGGCCCGGGGCAAGGGACGGCGCAAGGGCGGCACCAAGCCCGCTGACCTTGCCGGCTGGGAATCTCCAATCATCCCGTTACAGAAGTAGACGGGGATCACTTGCTCCGGTCATGGCGTAACCTTTGGAAGAGGAAATCCTCCCTTGTGAATCTCGAAGATATTGAAGTCTTCATTCACTGCCTCCTCATTAAACGCCTGCATTTGAGCAGCCTTAAATTTCTCAATCGACTCCAAGGTAATATGGTCCTTCTTTGATGGATCATCAGGTGAAGGAACAGAGAAAACACTCTTCTCTTTATCAAGTGTCACTACGGCGGCATGGTAGACTTCGCGTTCTTCTTTTGGAATCGGCACCCCGTTAGCAATCATCCCCATGTAGTAGTAGTCATTGCCTTGAATCATCCAGATTCCATGGACCAGGGTTTTTTCGTCTCCATCTTCATATAAAATGGAATACGTCCGGTTGCCCCTGTTGATTGTCTCCCTTGGCGCATCATCCGCATAAAGCCCGGGATCCGTGGTGCTTGTCAGCCTCTCAAGGTATTTGCCGACAATCATTTCTTCCTTTTCATTCAGTGGGTTTCCCATTGCTGCAATCAACTCATCAACGGCAGGGGGTTGTTGATTGCCCGCAGCAGTGTTTTCGTCATCACCCCCAGCGGGAGCTTCTCTTTCCATCTTCTGGTTGGCAGGAATGTCAGGGCTTCCGCCATCATCACCTGTATGCGCCACCGGCTGCCTTCCGCATCCCGTAACCAGCAGACTAACCAGGATCAAATTACGTATCTTCATTGCCTGGAAATTACCCTCTTATCAGGACAAAAATCACGGCCCTTCGTTATTTGATAGGCGGCAGGTCGGAACTTTTTTTGGCACCTTTCTCACGCAGCAATGCGGCAATTTCCGTCCGTCCCCGGCCTTCCGCCATATCCAATGGCGTATCCCCATCCTTTTTCCGGCCAATATTGAGATCACAGCCGCCCTCAATAAGCAGCCTGGCCGCCGCCGTCTGCCCGCGGGTAATGGCACGGTGCAGTGGAGTTTCTCCATCACGACCATCCTGCGAGTTAATGTCGGCCCCGGCAGCAATGTGTTTCTTTAATGACTCCAGGTCACCCTGCTCAGCAGCTCGGTGAATGGACTTGGTGGACTGAGCCTCTTCGATGTGCCGTTTTGCCTCTTCCGCATCGATTCGTGAACACAGAATGCATTTCATGATGCCAGGTGCACCTTCTGGCGGAATCATCTGCAGGGTGTCTCCCTGCATTAAAAAGTTTCCGATGCCTTCAATTTTAACGGACAGGGCCTCTTCATCTTCGCGAACGACGGTATAGGTCAAATCTTTGGCAGGGTCATCAAATTCATAGCTCACCACCTTCCCCCCCTTGGAAAAATTGAGAAACAGGCCCTTGGCAGCTTGGCCGATATGCTCTCTGAATTCCTCTTCCTCCTCGCTGTCAGGACTCTCCGGCAGGCTCTCCAGAGCTTTAAGGCTCTTTTGCGCGTCCAAGGTCCAGTAACCGATCAGCTGATGCTCTGGAGAAGCAGATGTGCTCTCTGGAGAAGCAGGTTGATTTCCCTTTTCACATCCTAAAACGAACAAAGCCAAAACAAATGGAACGCATTTTTTCATGAGCAGTCTCTTTAAATATTTTATATCGCCTTAACCTGATGGAATAGAACATCTAATCAAGCATACCTCAAACAAATCCATTAAGGCTCAGAATCCAGAGCCTCGGACACGGCTGGAGGAACAATATCCTCAAGGTTATCGAAAAGACGCAGGGTCACTTGTGGCAGGTTGTCGTGATCGGTCTCATCGCGGTTGATGATGATATAGGGAACACCGGTCTGGGCAGCGGCCATGGGAATCGAGTTGGCCGGACTGACGGAAAGCGTGGAACCAAGGGCAAGGACAAGGTCACAGGATCCGGCGGCGGCAAAAGCGCGGTTGAGGTCATCTTCACGCAGGCTCTGGCCAAAGCTGATGGTGGCAGGCTTAAGATATCCCCCGCAGACACAACTCGGACACTTGCCCTCCTTCTTGAACACTTCAAAGCTCGCCTCCGGTGGCTCACGGTGACCACAGGACTGGCACTCAACCAGGCTGCCGGTGCCGTGCACTTCCACGAGTAATTCCTCACTGGTGCCGGCAGCCCGGTGCAGCCCATCCACATTCTGGGTCACTACCATTGCCACCCGGCCGGATTGCTCCAGGTGCACGATAGCCTCATGAATCACATTGGGCCGGGCATCGCCATGTTCCTCCCAGAGCTCCAGCTTGTATTGCCAATACTCGACTCGGGCGGATTCCATAGCCATGAAATCCTGGTAATAAACCGGTTTTTTAGTGGTCCAGAGTCCCCCCGCACCGCGAAAGGCAGGGATCCCGCTGGGTGTGGAAATCCCAGCGCCGGTGAAGACCAGGATACGGCGGGACTCACGAATCCACTCTGTCAGGTTCTTTGGCATCAGAAATTCGTATCCACTCTAAAGAACACCCTTTCGGACAAATGACCACGTAAGCCGGGTTCACGTTTCCCTCATGTCGACATCCAGTAAATGTAGGCGATCCAGCGCCCGCCTTCCTGGCCGAAGACACACTCTAAAAACCTGCCCTGGGGCAGGTTCATTTTGTAATCCTTACGGTCAGTCAACCTGTCTATATTCCACCAGTCTATATTCCACCAGTCTTGGCCGATCTGGAGGGAGCACGCTTCTACTCCTCCATCCTGGAAAAGGGCATTTCCGAGAAATTTGTCTTTTTCCTTCGCGGCAATCGCAACCTTGATAGCCAGGGCATCATCAATACCCGAACCCATAAAGAAATAACCCAGGCCCACTGTCCCCGGTGGAAAATCAATTCCTGTGCGCCGGGTGACCTCCCCCAGTTCGCTGGCAGTCACGTCCGGGGCAGCAAGGCGAATGTCATCGCCAAATTCCAGGCAACCACTGACAAGCATGCTTGCCATGATCGGAATCAAGATTCTTATCATACTAAAAACCCTTCTACACTACCCCGCATACTGCAAACAAAGATGCTTTTCCCCTCAGATTTGCCCTGTCCCGGCAGTCAATAATATAGGAAAAACCCGCGGATAAGGAATCATCGGAAATACCTTGGACGAAGAACCCGCAATATTATATATTGCAACCCCTCCACCAGCTGACTGTTCGCTGAACGACACGACATGAATATGATTACGACCCGCAGGAAAATGCTCCGCACCATGGCAGCCGGTATCGGCACTGCCGCTGCTGCCCCGATTGTTCCCGGTTTTGCCAAATCGACCGCACAGGCGGGCAAGCCAAAGCGCATCATCTTTTTCCTGCAGAACCAGGGCTTTGATCCTTACACCGCCATCCCCAAGGGACTGAAAGAGGATGCGGCACTGGACAGCTTCAAGTTTGAAGAGCCCATCAAGGACCTCGAGCCGATCAAGGACCGGTTACACATCATCAATGGCCTCCATGGTCAGCATACCAGCCCAAGCCACAGCGCCTTTTTTGGAGCTCTTGGCGGTTACCGTGGTGGAATTGGAAGTCCTCCACGCGGTGCCACTATTGACCACGTGCTCAGCCGGAATTTGCCGGAGACCATCCTTCCCCACCTCTGCATCGGCATGGACTCCCTGCCCAACATGCGCTCCAGACCAACGCTGGCCACCCTATCGGCCACCGGTGCGGGCAAGCCGATCTTCATGCATTCCAACCCGCAGGATCTTTACCAGGCTCTCTTCGGCAGCATATCCACCGGTGAGGTCAGGGAGCGTTATGAGGCCCGCTCAAATGTCTTAAACTCCGTGGAAAAAATCGCCCTGCAAAATTCCCGCGGACTGCCGATAAATGAAAAAGAGCGTTACAGTAGCTACACGGATGGCTTCCGTGACATGAACGGGCTGCGCAGCCAGCTTGCCGGGATTAGCGATCACTTGAAAAAATTTGCTCCCGTATATGGGGAGAAATTCACCAACCCGGAATTCGAAACAGACTGGCATGACTCCCTGCTTGACCTGGGTATCTCCGCCCTCAAGTCCGGGATTACCAACACCTTGACCATTGGATCAGGAAGAGGTGAGATTTTCGGTGCATGGAAAGGCCTCGGGGTTGACAAGCAGGGCCACAATCTGGGTCACATGCCCCAGCCGAATAATGAAATCTGGGTCAAGATCCGCCAGTATAACTGCCGCATGCTCGTCAAGATGGTCAAGGAACTGGAGTCGATGCCGGAGGGCGATGGCACCATGATGGACAACACCTTGATCGTCTACACCAGCAACAATGCGGACAAGCAGCACACCTCAGGGGCCAATTGGCCCTTCATCCTGATTGGCAACCCCGGCGGACCGCTAAAGACCGGCCGGTTTACCCAGATGGCAAAGCGACCTATCAATGACCTGTATGCAACACTGTTGCATGCCGTTGGGGCACCCGTTGACCGATTCAACATGGAAAAGAGCTTGGCCCCCACTTATCACTCCAAGGCCGGTCCTATTGAGAACCTGCTTGCCTAGGCTGCTTCATTTCGCGTCGCGGCAGCGTGATTGTATCGAAGCCATGGCATGAGATAATGAAAATACGCTTTTGCCCCTTCATCCTGACCGTTCTGGGATCCTTTCTCCTGCCGGTCACTCTATTAGCCGCCAAGCCCTCCTTTTCCTCGGTCGTCCAGCCATTCTTTGAGAACTATTGCCTCGACTGCCATGACGGGGAAACCAAGAAAGGTAACCTCTCCTTTGAGGAACTGACCGTGGTAAGCACGGAAAATTTCACCACCTGGAAGAGTATCTGGGAACAGGTGGCCCTCAAGGAAATGCCGCCAAGAAAGAAAAAGAACCAGCCCGGAGCGATCGATCGTAGGCATGTTTCGCAATGGATCCTGGGAGAAATGGAGCAATTAATGAAAGACAAGGGTGGTTTTGATGCCCACCGCCGGCCGGCGAAGGCAAACCATCTGGACCACGATCTGCTGTTCGGAAAACTGCCGAAAGATCTTGAACCGGCTTCCACACCGGCGCGTATCTGGCGCATTCACCCGCAGGAACACCTCGTGCGGTTTAATGAACTGATCAACAAGGAGCCGGCATACAACCCGAAAACCCCGGGCCTGAGAACCCGAGGAGATCACATTCCATGGAATAATCAGGGTGAAGTGAAGGTGTATTATGGACTGGATAGAATTAAGGGGCAGGTGGGCGGTTCCGCTGCCTACGCGGCAGCGATTACGGGATTTTCCGCAATCCTTGATACAACGGGGGATCATGGCTTGCGGAGTTACCCGGCGCTTTATTCCGTGAATGGCGCCCAGGCTTCCCAGATCGCCAGCCGGGCCGAGGACATCGTTCGCTTCATGGCCTATGGCCCAAAGATTGAGCCCTACCAGTTAACCGGGAAATTACCCGCGAAATACAAGGACGTTGACATCCGGGGAACCATTGAAAGCCTTTTTTATCATGAGGAGGTAATGCGGCCACTCACTCCTGTTTATGAACTCGTCCAGGAGGAAAACCCCTCTGAAGAGAAACTACGCTCCGCCGTCAATTATCTGTTCGAGTCCCTTACCTTCCGCGAGCCTTCCAGGGAGGAATCCGATACCTACCTGAACATCCTCAAAAAATCCGTCGCCAACCTTGGTCTCAAGGATGGCGTAATCCTCGGCCTCACTCCCATCTTCCTTGACCGTGATGCCCTGTTCCGTCCGGAATTGGCTGAATATGGCAAGCCGGATAAATACGGGCGGGTCATGCTCCATGGACACGAGCTTGCCCTCGCTATAAATAGTGCTTTCAGCTACCTCAAGCCGGATGCGGAACTCAAGGGATCTCTCAAGGAAGGCCGCCTCAAGACACGCGACGACATCAAACGCGAAGTCACCCGCATCCTATCCGATGAGAGCATCCGCAAGCCCCGCCTCCTCCAGTTCTTCCATGAATATTTTGATTACAATCTGGCAGGCGGCGTCTGCAAGGACGCCAAGGCCCTGTCAAAAGCCGGCGGGGGAGGCAAGCATCCCAACGTAATGTTCGGCATGACCGCCAGCGTGGACCGGTTGATTGAGCTCATCCTGCAGGAAGACAAGCAGGTGCTTAAGGAGCTTCTTACCACGGATCGCTTCATCCTCGACCCCGGCAGTGACCTTCTCTACTTCAGCACGCGGGAAAAGCTGCGCAAACCGCCGCCCCAAAAGAAAGGGGAAAAGAAAAAAGCGCCTTCTCCGGAGGAACTTGGCCAAATCGTGCTTCCCAAAGGTCAGCCAATCAAAGTCCGTATCCCGGCAGTCAAATTTACCAACGGCAAAGTTGCCCGCACGCTGGTGAGCATCCCCAGGGAGGAGCGCATGGGCGTCCTGACCCATCCCTCCTGGCTGGTTTCCCATTCCGACGCCATGGATAACCATGCCATTCTTCGCGGCAAGTGGATCAGGGAGCGCCTGCTCGGCGGAGGTATACCGGATATTCCAATCACCGTAGACGCCCAACTGCCCGACGAGCCAACGAACACCCTACGCGAACGCATGCGAGTCACCCGGGTACAAGAATGCTGGCGTTGCCACCGCAAGATGGATCCCCTGGGGCTTCCTTTTGAAATGTATAACCACCTTGGCCTGCGGCGCACCACCGAGCAGGGTAAGCCCGTGGATGCCTCGGGGGAGATCATTGACAGTGGAGACCCTTCCTTAAACGGCCCGGTGAAAAACGCCCTGGAAATGATAGACAAGCTGGCCGCCAGCGAGCGGGTTGAACAGGTCTTTGTTCGCCATGTCTTCCGCTTCTGGATGGGTCGCAACGAGACTCTCGAGGACGCACCCGCACTACAGGCCGCCCATCGCGCCTACAAGAACAATGGCGGTAGCATGAAAGCCCTTCTTACCTCCCTTCTTACCTCTGACGCTTTTCTTTACCGGAAAGTGGCGCATAATCGGGCAGGAAAGTGATCGATCTTCTTGCGGGAACCCAATATACTGGCAAGCTTTTCAAATGAAAAAATGCTTCACCATCATGGCCCTGTATGGCCTCGCGGCACTCATTGCCCCTGAAGCTGCCGGTAAACAACTGCCCCTCAAGGGCGAAGTATTCACCATTGAGAAGCACACCGCATTTTTGATCCTCCCGGAAAAGCACGTTGCCGGCCAACCCGTCCCCTGGGTCTGGTATGCCCCCACGCTGCGCGGTTTACCCGGTAAGGAGGAGACGTGGATGTTTGAGCGATTCCTCAAGGCGGGTATCGCCATTGCCGGGGTGGATGTCGGCGAATCCTTTGGCAGCCCGAAGGGAAGGAAAATCTACTCGGCTCTGCATAAGCACCTTGTCAATAAACGGGGAATGGCTGAACAGGCCTGCCTGCTGGCACGCAGCCGTGGCGGCTTAATGCTATACTGCTGGGCTGCGGAAAACCCGGACAAAGTGCGCTGTATCACGGGTATCTACCCGGTATGCAACATCGCCAGTTATCCCGGGATCAGGCGGGCCTGCGGCGCCTACGGCTTGAATGCCGGACAACTTGAAGCCGAGCTGGCCAGGCACAATCCGATCGACCGGCTGGCTTCCCTCGCCAAGGCGAAGGTGCCTATCTTCCATATCCACGGCGACAAGGACGGAGTGGTTCCGCTGGACAAGAACTCCGCCATCATCAAGCAACGCTACGATCAACTCGGCGGCCCCATGATCCTGGAAGTCGTCAAGGGACAGGGACACAACATGTGGAAGGGCTGGTTTCAAAGCCAAAACCTGGTGGATTTCGTGATCAAGCACGCGACAAAACCCCAGCAGAAGAAAGCCTCCGCGGCATCTCCAAAGATTCAACCGGCCCAACAACCCGTGGGCCGTGACCCTGGCCCCGGCAAAGGGCAACCAGTCGACAAGCTCAAGCTCGCCAAACTGGAAAAGAGCCTGCAGCGATGGAAGAAGCTTAAAAAAGAGTGCCAAGGAAACTATACCTACAGCAAGCGCTGGTCGAGCTGGGTGGGCTTCGGGAATGTCACCGAGGTGGTGGTGGCAAACAACAAGGTAGTGGAACGCAACTACAAGTCCTTCTCCGCTCCCCAAAGGCCTGCAGCACCCGGCAAGCCCCCGGGAAAAAGAAAAGAAACCGGCTGGAGTGAAAAGGGAGCGAAACTGGGAAGCCACAAGGAAGGCCACCCGGCAAAGACCCTGGATCAGCTCTATGAGGAGGCCAAGGCCATCCTGAACCGCCCTTTGCCTGCCTTCCAACGGCTTGGTTTGCGATTCAATGAGCAGGGACTTCTTCTTGCCTGCTATACACAGGACACACGGATTGCTGATGATGCCCCGACAAAAGGGGTCAACATCTCAACAATCACCCTGGGAAAATAATTCAAAGCCAGTAAAATTAACCTAAGGAAGCAATTTAATATGAACGGATCCAACATGAACCGCCGAAAGGCAATCAAGACTGTTGCTGGAGCGGGTGCACTGGTGATTTCAAATGACTTTCTGAGAGCCCAAGAGGCCGTTAAGCCCTTTGGAGCTGAATTCAGTAATTTGGAACTGCTGACGACCGGAGAATGGTGGAAGCGCCCAGGAAATAATGGCACGCCGCTTAAAAGGGGTCGTAAATCAACTCCCCCAAATCTCAATGTGGCGCGTGATAAAGTGGTGGCGTTTGCTTTGTACACCCATCAAAACGGGGTGCTTAAATTAAGCGCTCAACTCTTCCCACTGAAACCAGGAGAGAAACGCGAAGCGCGGCTGGAATTTAAGCGCGATGGGAAGTGGTCTGAAGCGGCAAGGGCCGAGGTGCATTATCCAGGCTGGGATGCGCATTTCCGGATTGAGAAATGGGATAACACCAAGAGTGTGCCTTACCGGGTTGTGCACGGCGAAAAAGCGAAATTTGAGGGCCTGGTACGTCGCGATCCCTCCAATAAGGATGAGATTGTCGTTGCCAATCTCTCATGTAACTCGAGCCGCACGAATGGGCCTCGCAAGGAGATTGTTGATAATCTGCGCCGTCATGACCCTGACCTTCTGTTTTTTGGAGGTGACCAGCATTATCGTCATACAGAGCATACGACGGGTTGGATTGAGTTTGGACTTCAATATCGTGATATCATTCGAGACCGTCCAACCATTTGCATCCCCGATGACCATGATGTGGGTCATGGGAACGTTTGGGGCGAGAGCGGCAAGCGATCCAGTATCCGGGGTGATGCTGATGGCGGATATCGATATCCTGTCGATTACGTGAACCAGGTTCAGCGCCAGCAGACTTCAAACCTGCCTGATCCAGTGGATCCGAAACCGGTGGATCGTGATATTGGCGTATACTTTACCCGGCTGAACGTGGGGGGGGTGGATTTTGCCATATTGGAAGACCGCAAATTTAAAAGTGGTCCAGCAGGCAAGATCCCCAAGATGGGGCCGCGCCCTGACCATATTAACGATCCAAAGTATGATCCAAAAAAGATTGATCTTCCCGGATTGGAATTACTTGGCCCCAGGCAGGAAAAATTTCTCGAGGATTGGTCGGCCGACTGGACTGATACCGAGATGAAGGGGGTTCTGTCCCAAACGGCTTTTTGCGGTGCAGTACACATGCATGGCGGTCCCAAAAGTCGATTACTTGCCGACTTGGATTGCAATGGCTGGCCGCAAACCCCAAGTCGCCGGGCGCTTGCACTGGTCCGCCGGGCCTGGGCCGTGCACTTGTGTGGAGATCAGCACTTGGCCGTTGTGGTGAAACACGGGATTACCAAGCATGGTGATGGTCCCTACGGTTTTACGGGACCAGCATTAGTCAATACCATCTATGGTCGTTGGTGGCACCCTAAGGATGAGAAGGCAGGACCCAATCCGGTGCCCAATAGTCCTTTGCCTTGGACTGGTGATTTTAAGGACGGCCTGGGTAACAAGATTTCAATGCTGGCTTATGCTAATCCTGAGAACCGTAATGATGAGAAAAAGCGTGCTGATGGGTATGGTATCGCCCGTTTCAATAAGAAGGCCCGCAAGGTGACCTTCGAGTGTTGGCCGCGCTTCTGTGATGTGACTGATGGTGATAAAGTACAATACCCTGGCTGGCCGATCACCATCGATCAGGATGCCAACGACGGGCGCAAGATCACCGGTTGGTTGCCCGAGTTGAGATTCGAAAAGGGAGTCAACCCCGTGGTGCAGGTTGTCGAAGAGGCGACGAAGGAGGTGCTTTATACCACTCGGGCGAAAGGGAATCGCTTTCAACCGCGTGTTTACAGCAAGGGTAAGCACACCGTCAAAATCGGCCTGCAAAAACCAGGTTCGAAAATTCTTAAAGGCTTGGATCCCAAGGTGAGAAGTTCGGCGGGACACTTGGCAATTGAGGATCTCAGCTAAAGGAATGGATAACCGAGGTGGTTTCTTCTCCTGATCAAGGGCGTAGCATAGATGTGCCTTTGACTTGGCTGGAACCACTCGGTACATTTCCAGAGATAAGATGAAGCACAGACATGTTGGGAACCATATCTGTACAGCTGCCATTGCGTGGATATGTTTTTTGACCATTGTGGTTGCTTCGGAAGCCAATCCTGCAGCTTTCAGAAAGCTAGAGGAAGCGGCTTTGGTGCAGTTTGAGAACCACTGTTTTGATTGTCATGATGGGGAGACGAAGAAGGGAGATTTGGATTTAGTCCTTCTACTGGGAAAAGACAATGCTGACAGCTCGATAATCTTTGAGCATCTGATTACGGCGAAGATGCCGCCCAAAAACAAGAAGCACCCAAGTGCCGAAGAGAAGAAACTCATGTTGAATTGGCTGGCGCAGCGCCAGGCAGGAAGAGCTCGTGATTCCTACCGCCGGATCAGTCGTCATGAGTTCGTTCAATCGGTAAATGATTTACTGGGCGTCAAGCTCGACCTGACCGGAGAGATTCCGGAGGACCGGGGCACCAATGACTTTGATTCGGATCGCAGGATCAAGCTGACCAGGGAGATGCTCAGCTCCTATTTTGCAGCAACGGACGCCATGCTCGAGTTCGCCTTACCTGATAAGGGATTTACCCCAGAGAGGACTTGGGTGACAAACAAGATCAAGGACAGCCACGCAACCTATAACATCTACACCCGCCCTTACAAGGAGGGCATCCTCTTCTCCTGGACCCGTGCCAACAACGGCAACAGTTACTCCTTCTTCTATGACAACTTTGACCCACCTGTTCCGGGATGGTATGAGCTGACTTTTGACGCCATGAAACTGGGCGACTTCCCGGAGGATGTAAGTATTGAGGTCTTCGCTGGTAAATACTACTACGCCGATGATCGCCCCCAGCCCCAGCGCCTTCTCGATGTGATTTCCCTCGGAAACCGGGAAATAAAGTCACATAAAGTAACCGTGTTTCTTCGGCCCGGGGAAAATGTCTCGGTACACTGTTACTCCAAGCACAATTTCCGCCAAAAAAACGGTAATCAAGGGGCCTATATAAAGCAGTTGAAGGTTCGCGGACCCGTTCTTGACCAATGGCCTCCCATTTCCTACCGGAACATTTTCGGTAACCTGCCCCTGAAGGTTCCAGCACGGGAACATCTTAGGGTTTCCACTTCACACACCAACCTCAAGGCCATCGGGGGAAGCGTTACCGTAAGCAGTTTCCAGGAGGGAATGGAAAAGGAGAGGATGCTGGACGGTTCCAACCGGACCTTTTGGCACACCCGTTTCAAGCCGACCCTTGCCAAGCCTCCACACTACGTCATTCTGGAAAATCCCGCAGGCAAGGCAATCGAGGGGCTCAATTATGCCACCTGGTCGGGAGGCAACGGGAATGGACAGGTCAAGTCATTCGCCATTCATCTCTCCGAGGACGGGATATCCTGGGGAAAACCCTTGATGACCGGGGCACTGGAGATCCGGCTGGCCAGCGAGCAACCGATCCTCTTTCCGGAGAAAACCACTAAGCGCTTTATCAGGTTTTTGGTCACCGACGCTCATTCCCTGGACGGCCGCTCCCTCGCATCCATTGGCAAGCTCGATGTCATGGCTTCCCTGCCAGTAAATGATTCCAGCCAAGTTATCTCGGTAGCTGACCCCTCGCCAGAGAAGCTTAGGATGGTGATCAGGAACTTTGCGAAAAAGGCTTTCTCCTCCAGCTTAAGCGATGAGGAACTCGCTCCGTATTACACGGTAGGTCTCCAATCTCTGGAAAAAGGTGGTGATTTTGTCACAGCAACCAAGGCTGGACTCAAGGCGATCCTTTGCTCCCACCGCTTCCTTATGGCTCCTGGCGAGCATAAAAACGACTCTTACAAGATAGCAGCCGATCTTGCGCGGATCTTCTGGCTTTCAGTTCCTGACAACACACTCTTGGAGCTGGCAGAAAAGCAACAACTCTCGGCTCGAAGCATACCGGATCAAGTTGACCGTATGCTCAAAGACGACAAAAGCCAGGCCATGATTCACTCCTTCTGTGACCAATGGCTCAACCTTCGTTCCTTTAACAAGATTGCCCCATCCCTCAAGCTCTACCCGGCCTATAACGACCTGCTCAATCACTACCTGCCACTCGAGACTGAGGCCTACCTCAATTACCTGATCCAGGAAAACCTGCCGATCGGACACCTGATTGACTCGGATTTCTCCATTCTTAATCAGCGACTGGCCCAGCACTACGGCATTGATGGCGTCATCGGGCAGCACCTGCGCAAGGTAAACTTCGAGCCTAGCGTTCCCCGGGGCGGGTTGTTGACCATGGGAAGTGTACTGAAGGTCACAGCGGCTGGCTTTGACACTTCGCCTATCCTGCGCGGCGCGTGGATCTCCAAAAATATTGCGGGAAACACCCTTTCCGCTCCCCCGGAGAACATTGAAGTAATTGAACCGGAGCACGGAAAGCAAGCGGTCACCCTCCGGGAACAAATCGAGGAGCACAAGAAGAGCCAAGCCTGTTATGCCTGCCACAAGAGCATCGATCCCTATGGCTTCGCCCTGGAGAATTTTGATGCCACCGGGCAGTGGCGAACGAGATACCGGGTCAAGAAACCCCATGGGGGAACTTTCCAATACAGGCCAAAAGGCTATTACAACCTGGCAGGAAATGTGGATTCCTCCGGGGAAATAAACGGAGCGGGCTTCCAGGATGTGTTCGGGTTGAAGCAGATCCTGCTTTCCGATCACAGGAAGATCGCCTATAACTTTATCAAGAAACTCTTTGAATATGCCAATGGGTATCAGCCGGATCTTGTACAGCGCCTTCATCTTTACGCAATGATCCCGGATAAGCCCGATCAATGCCGCATTAAGGACCTGATCACAAAGACCCTTGTCTATTCACTGACCGGAGAGCGTTCATGAAAGATATCAGCAGAAAAGACTTCCTCAAATTCGGGGCAGCTCTTCCCTTTGCCCTGCATTCACTCGGTCTGAAGGCGGCAACTAAAAAGAACCCACCCCCGCAACGGATCATTTTCATCTGCAGTTGCCTTGGGTTTTATGCACCTTACTTCTTTCCCGGAAAACGGGAGGACCTTGCCAGCTCCTTATACCTGAAGGGTATGCAGACACCGGAAAAAATGACCATCTTCGGCAACCTCTTTCACCCCGGGATGGACACGAGCAACCACGACTCGGAAAAATCTTTCCTCACAGGGAGCCCGAGCCCCGAGTCACCCACCTTCGTTAATGGCATGTCGCTCGATCAGGTCATGGCCCGCGAAATGGGTGGCGGAACCCGATTCCCCTTCCTCAACTTCAGCATCTACGACCGGGGTTGGGGGATATCATGGAATGACCGGGGTTCAGCGATTCCGCCAATGCATGAGGAGGAAAAGATCTTTGAGATGCTCTTTGGCGAAGAGGATCTGCGGACCAGGAAACTCCAGCTCCAAAATGACCAAAATATCCTGAATAATCTGCATCGCGACTTAGCACATTTACGCATAAAAGGAGCCAATGCAGGCAAGCTGGACAGCTACCAGGCAGTGATCAAGGAACTGGAAATACAGCTAAATCACGAAAAGTTCTGGCTCAATGCCGAGAAGCCCAAGGTGGAGAAATCCCTCAGCGACGACCCGGAGTTCGCCTTTTCCACCAAGCTCAACAACCTCTTCGAGCTGGCCAAGCTCGCGTTCCGGACCGACTCGACCCGGGTCATCACCCTGTCCATGGACTGGATCGACGGGGCTATCAAGGTGCCCGGGGCCACTGGAGGCTGGCACTCCCTCTCCCACCATGGTGGACAGGCCAACAAGATTGATCAGTTGAGCAAGATCGAAATCGACACCCTCAGACACTTCAACCGCTTCCTGTTCGAGATGGACCAGATCAAGGAAGGGAATGGCACGTTACTCGACCACACCACCGTGGTAATGGGCAGTAATTTCGGCGATGCTTCCAATCACACCTGCAACAACCTCCCCATCATTGTCGCAGGAGGCGGATACCGCCACCAGGTCCACACGGTTCTTGAGAAGCCCACGCCGCTCTGCAACCTGTACCTGGAGTTACTTCATAAGCATAACATCGACAAAGAGCGCTTTGGGAGCAGTGAGAAGGATATGGGCTTATTGAAGGGGTAGCAACCAGCGTGCAACTTTATTGCCTGATGATAAAACGGGGAATCTGGCCGTGTTGGCGGGCACGCATCTCCGCGAGGATCACTCGGTTGATCAGGAGGTCTCGCTCGTAACGCCCTTCAGCCAGTGCCCGAAGCACTTTCTTTTTCAGTTCCATATTGAACTCGGTAAACATCAGCAACGGGTGAATACGAACCCCTCCGATTCCTTCAACAGGGTCGACATTCGGATGTTTGGAAGCCCGGGGAAGCGGGCGCCATTGGTTGTATTTAGGCAGAACCATCTCGTTGAAAGTACGCGCCAGATCACCCATCCGTTCAGAAGTCATGATGTGTGCATACCGCCGGGACTCGTAATGCATATAGAATGACTTCATCGTGAAATTCATGTGAGCGCGGTCTTCACCACGAACCTGACCTTTACCGCGTGGCGTATCCGTATCATAATCCCGCGCCGCTGGGTTCACACAGTTAGGTTGGTATCCCCAGGCACGGTACCATTTCTCCGGCTCATCTAAATATTGCCCATCATGGCCAGGCGCATAAAACTGAAATGTATTAAACCAACTCTTGAGAATCTTCTCGGCACACGCGTCAATTGCCCGGGCTGAATCTGCATCTCCAAAAGTTTCAGCTGCCTGTGCCGCAAATCCAGCGCAAGAAGTCGCTGCAACAAAGCGATTGATACCCGCGCGCCGCTCTCTCGGCGTAGGCTCGGGATTTTCTTTCAAGAAATCCTTCATGGCATCCTCATCCTCAACCGCACGCCGCGCCTTCTCCCAGGCTTCTCGTTTCTGCAGGTAAAGATCGTTATCCTTGTGAAAAGCAGTGTAATTCTCCCAGATGAATTCGGTCTGAAAGTTGAACAGCTTGTGATTCTTGTAGTCAGTGTAGTTGAGTGCCAGCTCACGAATATAGCGTTCAGCCCGCTGACGGTACGTCACCCCGAGCCTGCACGGATCACCGTCAGGAACAATTTGATCCCAAATTTCAGGATGTAGTGAAATGCAAAAAGCCGCCAGAGACGGCGTGATCATGCGTGCATTGGCTGGATCGCTGGTATGAGAAATCTCATTTCGAACATACTCATGCCGATCATTGAAATATTTGCCATTCAGGTCCGCCTCTGATCGGAACCCACCCTCGGGGAAGACACAGAAGTCATGAAGGTTCAAGTAACGCTGATATGAACCGCCGAATCGAACACCATACTTGGTGCCGTTAAACTCAAAGCCGTTGCGCAGAAGAATGGCCGGATCGGCAATGCGCAGCAGGTGGTCGAGGACATCTTGACGACGGGTAATCAGGAAAATCCTAGCGGGAATGGCCCACTCCGGAAGGGAAAAAATGGGGTCCGCGCCAGTACCGAACCCATGAGCATTGTAGCCGGCTACATAGTCCGCCAATGCCGCTTTCTCCTCTGGCGACAAGGGTTGATTCAGGTCGGCGGACAAGATATTAGCCAGCACTTTTGAATCCTTGGTTCGCGTGCCGGGAAATCCTGGTGTATTCGGACGACCATGCGGGTGGCGTGGAGCCGCAATAAAAGAACGGAGCCTGGCAAACTCTGCTTTTTTTAGAATCCCTTTGCGGAACTGGCTCATCACCGATTTCCCACGGGCAAAAAGGCTTAGCTGCGGAGATTTTCTTAAACCTTTAATGGTGTAGCTTCCCTTACGCCCGCAAGCAAACCACTCGATGCATTCACCGGTGCGCGTGATGATGATCGTCTCGGGTCCAAGCTGCCGGGCAACCTTGGCGATATACATCATGTAATCAGGGGTACGAAAGGGATTCATGCCGCTCCCGTCATCCCGCTTTTTGTTGCGATTGCCATGACGCCCGAGAACAAACAACTGTCCATCCATGGCAAACCCTGCATGCGCCCTCGGATCGATAACACGGAGTGTCAGGGCAGCAGCCTCCCCATCGGCAAGGGTTAGCCCATCGATGTCGTACAGCGTATAACCGACATTGTCCCGCGGAATAAATTGAGCCAGTGACAGGAAAGGCGCGCCGCTGTTTTCAAGTGAACCCGCCTCAGCTACTGGCTTGAGGTAACGAAAATCGTCATAGCCCCGGATATTAAAACGATGCTTTCCCTCCGCATCCAATGTCTTCACAAGCGGTAAATTATGCGCAATCGCCTCCACTCCGTTTCGACGAATTGGTGAAATTTGAATGGCCGCATTATCCAGGACGTTCCTGCCCCTATAACGTGCGGTAAAACCGATTCGTTTTCCAACATGAGGGTGATTATCCCCAACCGAGAAGGTAAGGGTTTGTTCAAAAAGTTCTTCGCTGCGGGCCGTATACTGCGCCGTACCCAAGGGCAATCGCCGATCCTTGTCGATCGCATAAACATCGAGATAGTAGAGAGCCTCTCCGCCATTGCCACTCTGCACGATGAGCGAGACCGTGTATTGCTTATCTGCTTCAATCGAGACCGTGCTTTCCGTGGTTGCGTTCAGGTAACCATCACTGCTGATCTGCAGCATATACTTGTTATTTGAACGGTCCAGCAAGGGGGCAAGAGGATGCGTTTTCCAGCCGCCGCCATCGCGAAATTGTCGAGATTGGCCAAGTCGTTCGAAAATCGGGGCTGACGAAATCACCTTCCCTTGAGCATCCTTGCGCCCACCAACGGTCCACCCTTCCAGTGTGCCGGATTCAAAATCGGCATTGGGAATTTGCTCAGCAAACAGGGGTGTAATAGTTGGCAGCAATGCCCATAAACAACGTGTAATCAGCCCATACATGCACCGCTTAGAAAGCCATAATACTTTTGCATTGTAAAGGTAGTCGATTTCTTTCCGGCAATTTACTTCTCTGCAAAAAAATGTGTGTCGGGAAACCGTCAATCCAGCGGATCGTTTTGGCTAAACCAGAATCAGCAAGACCGCAGTTTCACTTGTTCAGGAAAATCCTGCTTTCGACAATCAAGTGAACCAGATCGCGCAGGCGGTTGCCGCCTTTCTGCAATTCAGCTGTGATCCGGTCAATTTCACCGCGATCGCCGGCCTCAAGCAGGCGGCCGGTGGCGTAAATGAGCATCTTTTCAGTCAGGCAATGCGCTACCTGTGATTCACGCTCGAGCAACATTGCCTTAAATTCCACGAGATCCTTGACTTCACGCCCATTGGCCAGCACCGCGGCGGTGTCGATCGGCGGTGCCTGCTTGGCTTTTTTGTCCACCTTCGGGTAATGATCACGCCAGCGACCGATGGGGTCAAAGCTCTCCAGCGCGTAGCCCATGGGGTCAATTTTTTCGTGACAACTCATGCAGGCCTCCTGATTGCGATGGACCGCCAGTTGCTCCTTGAGGGTTTTCACCCCGCGCAGATCGGGGGACAGTGGTTCCACATCGGGCGGGGGTGCAGGTGGAGGGGTACCAAGAATATTCTCGAGCACATACACGCCGCGCACGATTGGAGAGGTGTCCACCCCGTTGGCTGTTACGGTCATTACCGCGGGCATGGTCAGCAATCCGCCACGTCGCCCGTCCTCCAGCTTTACTTTCCGGAAAGTCTCACCAATCACCTTCTGCTTGTAGATCAGCTCGCCGAGCAGCTGGTTCATGAAAGTGTAATCCGAATCGATAAAGTGGCGAATCGGCCCATTATTGTTTAGAACATCACGAAAGAACGCGTCGACCTGCGGCACAAGGTAGTCTTTTACGCGAAAGTAATGCCCAAATGGACCTCTCTTATCCGGTTCCATGCGGCCCAGCTCGTAAAGCTTGAGCCAACGCTCCGGAAAATGGCGGGTAAACGCGGCAGCTTTCGGGTCTTTCAACATCCTCTCGGTCTGGCGCCTCAACTCATCGCCATCCGATAATTTACCTTCCCGGGCCAGCTTCATCAGTGCTTCATCGGGCATCGACGACCATAGAAAGTAACTCAGGCGCGAAGCGAGCGCGAAGTCGTTGAGCTTGCCGGGCCTCTGCCGCAGGTAGATAAAGTCGGGCGAACAGAGGATCGCAACATAAGCGGCCTTCATCGCTTCCTGCCTTGAATTGCCATCCGAGACCAGCTGTTGGGCCAGATCGACAAAGCTCTCCACTTCATCGGGTGCGACTGGTCGCCGGTAGGCCCGCTCTGCGAAAGCATGGAAGAGCTTTTGCAAGTCCGTCTCCTCGATCGGTCCCGTACCGTAAAGGGCGGTATGGCTTTTTGGCGGCCACTCCCCAGGCAATGCTTCGACACGGTAGCTGTGCACGCGAAGTGTCGGGCCGTGATAGCCCTTCTTGAAGAGCACTTCGGCAACCTGCTTCTTGAAGTCTTTCTGTTTGCGGTCGATCTTCTCGTATTCCTTGGGATACCACTGCTCAAGCAGGATGTGCCAGGCGTTGTGCCGGAACCATGGGCCGTTCTCCCAGCCAATCCACGTGCTCCATGGATTGTCGATCCATGTCTCGAAAGAAAATGTCCGCTTCCTGCCATCTCCCGGCACTGTCCAACGCTTGATGCGGTGGTGCCGTGGTCCGCGCGAGTGCTCAAAACGCTGAAGGTAAAGACCGATCTCAAACGGCTCTTCGGGGCTTTGACGCCCCTGGTGAATAAGCCCCCCTTCACGCACCGTCCAGTTTCCCCACTCACCCTGCTTCGGGTTATGGGCGGAGACCTCAACCGTGATCCTGTAGTTGGCCGGCCTGCGCATGCCACCGACATACTTGTCCGGTCCAATGCGGTTGTAGCGATCCCAGCGCTGAAACACCTCGTCATAAGGCTCGGCCTTGTCGCGCTGATATTTTCCGAGGCTGCCGCCGGCCAGAGTCTTGGTGCAAATAGGTGCGGTAAAAGTCTCTGTCTCGAAAGGCTTTTGTGCTTCGTCCTGCGTGGCCATTTCAATCACTTCTTCGCCTGCGCCAATCAGCATCTTGAGCAGGAAGTCGGACATCACCAGTTCCTGCCCGATGTTATCGAACCCCTCTGCTTCCTCATCGTCCTGAAAACTACGCGTTGGCTCGATCGTCTTGTGAGCAGTGATACCGTTGCCGTTAAAGTCGTAAAGCCCGGATACCACAGTAGGGTCAAAATCAGGGTGCTTGATGTAGAACAGGTCCCTGAGCGTGTTGCGCAGCTCAAATTTATTCAGCCGCCGGATGACTGCCTGACCTCCGGTGCTCTTGCGCTTAGCGTAAGCATTCTGCAAGACAGGTGTCAGGCTCTTGATCACCTTGGCGGTTTCCGCAAAGGGCGGTTGCGGCTGCTTCTTCGGTGGCATCTCGCCGAGGTTGAGTTGGTCAAGAATCCCCTGCCAGGCTTCGAGTGTCTCCAGATTGGAAAGATCGGTCCCGAGTTGATCGAATCGGAAATCCCCTTTTTGTTTCTTCGGCCCGTGGCACTCGATGCAGTGCGTCTTAAGAAAGGGCCTATGTGCCTCGAGCGCTGGGTCGGCTCTACACCAGGGCGCAAAGCCACATAGGATCGAGATCCAGAAGATTTGTTTTATCACAATTCCCTCCTCTGATTGGTATCTTTACCCGGGATCCCTAGGCGGATTTCCACTCCAGTCCGGTCAACGTTCCCGTACTCGTCCCGAACCGGTCAACCTCCAGGCCAAAATTCTGCAGCATGGACAATAACAGGTTGCACGCTTTTACCCGCTCAAATTTGCCCTCCGGTAACACGGCATGCTCGCCCAGCTTGAACCCGCCACCGGCGAGGACAAGCGGCATGTTCTTGCACGAATGGGTTCCGGTCGCCATGCCACAGCCAAACAGGATCATGGTGTGGTCGAAAAGCGTTCCTCCGTTGACCGGATCTTCCTTGTCCTTCAAAAGGTCAATGAGGTAGGCCATCTGTGCAATCTGGTTGTGCTCAATCTTCTTCAATGCATCGGTATGATCCGGTCGCTCTCCATGATGGGAAAAACCATGATAGCCGCCTTGCAGGCCAAAGTCGCCATTGGCAAACCCGGTGGAAAGCGTCATGATGCGGGTGGAATCGGTTTCAATAGCCAGGGCCATTAACTCCATCATGATCTTCATTTCATCCGCGGTTTGCGGCTGAGGGCGCGGCTCTTCCATATCGGTTTTCGGCTTCGGGCGATCAAGCCATGGATGCTGCAAATCAATCTTCTTTTCCAGGCTGCGCACGGAGTCGAGATACTCGGAAAACTTCTGCTGGTCCTGCTTTCCGAGCTCACGGTTTACCGCCCTAGCCTTATCAAGGACCGAGTCGAGGATGCTGCCGTGGCGCTTCAACCGCAACCGCTCCTGTTTTCTGGCCTCGACAGAGTCCTCAAGGAAGAGCTTACGGTACATGCTTGTGACATCGATCGAGGGCACCTGCACGCCCGTACGGGTAAAGCTGGTCTGGTTGTTTTCCTTGACCTTGAGTGTCATCGAGGGATAGCGGGTCGCCGCACCGACAAACTCTGCTGCTTTCTGGTCCATGCTGATATTCCCCTCGGGAAAGCTCGAAGACATATCCGGGCGGATGCCGTTTAGAAATGTTGGTACACAGGCATGTCCACCGGTCAGGCCGTGATCAAGGTTGGAGAACACGGAGAAATCCTTGCGATGCTTTGCCAGCGGCTGCAGCGTCGGAGACAACTCGTAATCGCGCCCGCCAGCGGTGGGGAAAAATGCCTTCTGGTAGACCCCGTAGTTATTCGATAGGCAAACCATGCGCTTGACCGCCCTTTTGCCACCAGCCGCATGGGCGCGTGGAGCAAGTGATTCCATAATCGGGAGGGCGATCGCCACTCCCCCTGTACGCAGGAAGTTTCTTCGGGTCATTGCGGATCTCATGAGATTAGGCTTCTAAGGTGTTGCTATATAACGCAATTCGTCTTCAGACTATACTCAAACATACGTGAAATAGCAGGTCTATAGTTTTTTGGGACCAGCCTGAGAGATCGATACCCTTGGCGCCTTCCATAAAGACCCCGAATTCGCCGACTACTTCGAGCTGCGTGACCGTATTGGCCTATGCGCTATATCGACTTCGCCCGCTGATTCAATGAGGTCCTGATTGCACGCTCTTAGCCAACCCTTTGGTTTCAAGGATAAGAATCTGGCTCAGGAGATCCTCCACGCTGCCAAAGCCAAACAATACAACGTCAGTGAATTCGTGCAGACTTTAGTGCTTTCCGAAGCATTTCGGCAGAAGTAGTGTCTATAGACTTAAGGAATCCTATCCGGAAAAAATGAAGCGCCAATTGATCACCTGTTTCCTCCTCTCAGTTACGGTTATAGCAAGCCTTACATGCATAGTTCGTGCTAAGGACAGGTCTCCGGATATTGTCTTCATAATCGTTGATGATCTCAATGACTGGGTTGGTTGTCTCGGCGGACATCCGGATGCCAAATCCCCAAACATCGATGCCCTTGCCCGAAACGGAATGCTCTTCTCCCAGGCATACTGCAATTCCCCGCAATGTCGCCCATCGAGAACCAGCCTGCTGCATGGGATCTATCCCTTCAAAACCGGCACCTACTTCAACGCCAAGAGCCCAAAGGAAACCAAAATAAAAACACCAACCATCCAGCAGTTCTTTATGGAAAACGGTTACCGTGTTACCAGCGGCGGCAAGGTCTTCCACGGTCATCCCGGCAAGATCGGCGATTCGCTTTTCGCCCGGCCAAAAGATCCCAGACCTCCAAAAGGCAAAGACAAGTTCCATGCCATGCGTGCACCCAACGATGGCTATCCGCTCGATGTCCCTGATAAAGAAATGGGTGATTACAAGGTCGCCAGCTGGGCGATCGAACAGTGGACCAAGGTCACTGAAAAGCCTCTCTTCATGTCGGTCGGATTCTACCGACCACACCGCCCCCTTCAGGTGCCAAAACCCTGGTTTGATTCATTCCCTCTCAAATCAATCCGCCGTACAGCCGAACCGGAAGGCAAAGACGACTGGGCAGACATGCCGAATTTCGCCCGTAAACTGGCGCGCAGCCATGCCCACAAGCCCATGCATGGCGGCCTGAGCGATCACGAATACATTGTCGAAAAAAAGGAATGGGACGCCACCATCCGTGCTTATCAGGCATCAATCGCGTTTGTCGATCAACAGATTGGTCGCTTTATCGATAGCCTGAAGAAAAATCCCCGCGGCCGTGAAACCATCATCATGCTGGTAAGCGACCACGGCTGGCACCTCGGCGAGAAGAAGCACTGGTGCAAGGGTGCGATCTGGGAGCAAACCACCCACATCCCCTTTATCGTCCGCGGTCCGGGGGTAAAGCCCGGTTCCACCTGCACCCAACCCGCCAGCCTGATCGATGTGTATCCTTCACTGGTGGATCTCGCCGGTCTTGAGGTTCCCGGTTGGCTTGACGGCAAGTCCATCAAGCCCCAGCTAAAGGATCCATCCAAACCACGCCCGCCTGCCATTTCATCCTATGGGGAAGGCAACACCTCAATCCGCACCGAGCACTGGCGATACATCCGTTACGAGGACGGTAGCGAGGAACTCTATGATCACCGGGTTGATCCGGACGAATGGACGAACTTGGCAAACAAACAGGCACACGCAAAGATCAAGAAAAAGTTGATCAAGATGATCCCGGCAGATCAGCACCCGGGATTGAAGGTGCAGGACTGGTTCGATAAGTTTCAAAAGTAACCACAACAGGGAGTCCCATGAAAAACCTCATCTTCCTGATCCTCCTTTCTTTCCTGCTTCCGCTTCCGCGTGCGGTTTGGGCCAAATCAACAAAGCCCAACGTCCTCTTCATCGCCATTGACGACCTCAATGACTGGGTGAGTTTCCTTGACGGTCATCCCCAAGCCAAGACACCTCACATGGATGCCCTCGCCAAACGGGGCCGCAATTTCATCAATGCTCATTGTGCGGTGCCGGTCTGTTCGGCATCACGGGCCAGTGTAATGTCGGGTATCGCAGCAACCACGCACGGCAGCTATGAGCTGGGTCCCCGCTACGAACAGCTGCCCGCACTCAGGGACGTGCCCACTATTCAGCGCTACTTCAAGGATCACGGCTACACCACCTTATCCGGCGGCAAGGTGCTCCATCATGATTTCAATGGCCGTTTGACCGATGACATTGACCGATCGCTGGGTCGCAAGCGCAGTCCGCGCCCTAGGAAGCCGATGAGCCGTCCTGCAAACTGGAGTGGTGCCTGGGATTGGGGAGCTTATCCGGAGCAGGATGCCGAGATGGCGGATATCCAACTGGCGCAGAACGCCGCCACGGCCCTCAAGGAGAATTTCGACAAACCCTTCTTCATGTCTGTCGGCTTCTTTCGTCCGCACGTCCCGCTCTTCGTGCCGCCCAAATGGTTTGAGCTCTACGACGCGGACAAGGTCGCGTTGCCAAAGAATCCAAGAACCGATCTGGACGACCTGCCGAAGAATTTTCTGTCTATCAACAACTACGCCGTTGCCCCTACCCACGCCGAGGTAGTTGAAAGCGGAAGCCAGCGCAGCCTGACGCACGCTTACCTGGCTTCAGTAAGTTTCGTCGACCACTGTGTTGGCATCGTGCTGGATGCCCTCAAATCCAGCACCCATGACAAAAACACACTGGTCGTCTTATGGAGTGACCACGGCTTCCATCTCGGGGAAAAACAGCACTGGGCAAAACGCACGCTGTGGGAAGAATCCACACGCGTGCCGCTGCTCATTGCCGGGCCGGGAATTCAACCCGGTAAGCCATGCAAGGAACCCGCCAGCCTTCTCGACCTGTATCCGACGCTGGTCGAGCTTTGCAACCTGCCAAAGGCATCCCACCTTGAAGGCTTGTCACTGGCTCCCCAACTGCGTGACCCGGTTCAATCCAGGAAAAAGCCGGCCATCACATCCTCTTACTTCGGCAACCATTCAATCCGATCAAGAGATTGGCGACTAATCTCCTATGAAGACGGCGCCAAAGAGCTTTATGATCACCGGACTGACCCGGATGAGTTCCATAACCTTTCCAAGGACCCCAATTACAAGAAAATAATCACCGAACTTTCCCAGTGGCTTCCCACAAAAGCCTCCCCTGAATACAAGAGCAAGTCCGAACGACAACGCCACACACCCCGGAAATCAAGCCATGAAAAAAAATAGTCGTTCAAGACGGCAATTCTTCCGCACCACCGGAGTGGTAGCAAGCTCCATCCTTTTGCCAAGGCAGCTCAAAGCTGCGCTAAAAGGCATCAAGAAGCCGATCAAGCTTGGGCTGATCGCCGATTTGCATCAGGACGTGATGCACGATGGCCCGGTCAGACTGAAAGCCTTCCTTGATGCGATGGAGGAGGAAAAGCCTGATGCACTGATCCAGCTCGGGGACTTCGCCTATCCCACCAAGAAAAACGAAATCGTCACCACGGCCTTTGAAAAAGCACATCACAAGGCCCTGCATGTTCTCGGCAACCACGAGATCGATGGGGGCCACTCCTTTGAGGAAGTTGCCAGGATCTGGGGCATGAAGGGCCGCTACTACACCGAGAACATCAACGGCCTTGATCTGATCGTCCTCGATGCCAACGAGAAGCCAAAAAACCACAAGAGCGGCTACCCCGCCCACATTGGGGAAAAACAGCTGGATTGGCTCGCCGGAAAACTTAAAATCCTCAAGGGACCCATCCTCCTTATTTCCCACCAGCCCCTGGCAGGCCCAGGGAGCATCGACAACGCCAAGGAGATCCAAGCCCTGCTGAACGCAGCTGCCGACAAGGTCCTGCTGGCAGTCAACGGGCACACCCACATCGACCACGTTGCCCGAGCGGGCAAGCTTTCCTGCCTGCACGTCAACTCGGCCTCCTATAAATGGGTCGGCGGCTCCTACCGCAACAAGAGCTATCCACCAGAAGTCCATTCCAAATTCCGCTGGATTGAGTATACCTGCCCCTATCGTGACAGCCTCTTTACCACCCTCACCATCGACCCTGCCAATGGATGCATCGACGTCAAGGGCCGTGAGAGTAAATGGGTCGGGAAATCCCCCTCGCAGCTGGGGATCGCGAACAAGCCAAACCTTGCCGACGGCAAGGAAATCTGCCCGAAAATACGCAACCGTCATATCCAGCTGGCAGTAAAACATCCAACGAAACCCCACTCATAAGAAAATGATAAAAATAAAGAAAACTGAATCCAAGATCCTTACCTTAAGCGCCATCTTTCTAGCCTTTTCCACCAGTCTTGTCGCGGAAATCAAGGTCGACAGGAATGTCTCTTATGGCCCTCATCCGCGCAATGTCATGGACGTTTACTGGAACACGGACTACAAGAACGCTCCCATTGTATTCACCATCCATGGTGGCGGATTCAAGAATGGGGACAAGTCTTACTGCAACGCCGACATGCGCAAACTCTACATGGCAAAAGGTTGCATCGTGGTCTCACCAAATTACCGGCTGGTGAAAGCAGGCACTAAAGTAACCAAGGATGATTGTGCCCTCGATACCGCCATGGCGGTTGCCTACATGCAAGCCAACGCCAAAAAATATCAAGGCGATGCCGCTAGGATCGTTGCCACTGGAGCCTCTGCCGGTGGCTACATCAGTGCACAGATTGCCTACAAGAAAAAATGGGAATGGCCAGCCGGTGCCAAGCACAAGCCCCAGAAATTGAATATTGTTGGCTGGTTCGGCAACAGCCCCTTTCTGCCGCCAGCACTTATCAGGCAAGTAGCGGCAGGCGATCCTCCCGGATTTGTCATGTATGGTGGCAAGAGAGAACACCCGGCCACTCCCGCAAAACAGGGCCATGACATCCAGGCTGCACTAAAGAAAAATAAATCCTGGAACAAGATGGTCTACATTGACTTCATGGGACATGTCCCCGCCAAGCGCATTCTGTTCAGTCCAAAGACTCGCGACAAAGAGACCTATCAGGCCTTCAATCAATTCCTTGATATGGTCTGCCACGGCAAGGATAGCCCCAAGGGCGGCGATGTCATCAATGTAAAGAGAAACCAAAAAGGATAAGCAACCCGGTTTCATAAAGGCACAAAAAACACCAGCTTGGTTGTGAGGAAACTCATCCTGATTCTTGCTCTGACCGTTTGGGTTAGTCCTCTAGCCTTCTGCCAGGCGGAAGCTGAAGTCTCCGGTCTCATCATCCCCCGAGATAATGAGGGCATGTATGTGCGTAATCAAGAAGGTCAGGTCGAAGTGAACTGGACGTCCAAGACCAAGGTGGCGTTGGTGGTCAACACGCGATTGCTCAGCGGGCTTAAGGGAGATCGCCTCGAATACAAAATACACTCCTCAAAAGAAGTCGTCCGCTTTGTGATCCCAAAAGGGCCGGTTACCGGCATCAAGTCTTCGCGTGGAGGAGGTCACCTTGAGAAAACGCTCAAGGAAGTCAGGGAGGAAAAGTGGCTTTCGGAAGGGGGGCTCAAGCTCTACTTCAATCAGGATCCCGGGAAGGAGCAACTCGGTACAAAGGATGATCCCCGCTTTATCGGCCTATGGAACCCGACCACCAAGCCGCGCACCCTTTCCATCAAGGGAGCGAAATACGAGATTTCGATGAAGAAAGGCGGGCAGACCAGCGCCCTGCTTTACAACCTCCTCACGGTCAAGGATTGCAAGCCTTTCATCAATAAGGCCACCGTGCTTGGCCGGCGAAAAGGCGATGTCTTCATCGCCGATGAAATCCATGTCCAGCCCATCGGAGATCAGGCCGCGCTGGATGACCCGAAGCTCCCCCGTTATCTCTTCATTGGCGACTCCATTTCCGGGAACTACGACAAGGGATTGCGGGCCGCCTTGGCGGGCAAGTTCAACCTGCATCACCCACCCACCAATTGCGGTCCAACCGCGCATGGCGCAAAAAACATCATGAACTGGCTCGGTGCTTACGATCAACCGGGTCGGCATTGGGATGTCATATCTTTCAATCACGGCCATTGGGACAGCAAAAATGATAAAGCAACTTATCAGGCGAATCTGGAAAGGGTTATTGCTGAGCTAGAGAAAACCAAGGCCAAGCTGATCTGGGTGACCACCTGTCCGGTGCCTAATGGCTTCGACAAGGCCGGCGCTCTCGACGCCAACGGCAAGGCACCCGGCCGTACGGCCGACGTGATGCAAAAATATCTCAACCCATGGGCTATGGAGGTCATGAAGAGATATCCGGAAATTTCGATTTGTGATCAGTGGCAATACTGCAAGGATAACGAGAACGGCCTCTACAAAGACTGGTGGGCCGGCAAGAATGTGCATTTTAAAGGAGCTCCCGCTGATGCCTTGGGCCAGTTTCTTGGGAATCATGTGGTCAAAATTAGCCAGTAGGCAGACCTAAATGCGAGTTCCGCTTACCATTCTTACTGCCCTGCTGATTTGCATTACCAGCGCACCGGCCCTGGAACCCAAGGCACCCGGGACTCGGGATACCACCGTCCCGGATCAAGGGGACATTCAATATACGCACAAAGAAACAACAGACCCTATTCCCAACAGGATACATATCCTGAAAGTAAACCTAGCCTCCAATGCCGTGCGACCCAGGGTTGTCCACGGGCCCGACCCGGACGGGGAAGGTCCTGCTGAGGTATCACTGACAGATCCCAGGAAGCTAGCCTCAAGTCCATCAGTCCTCGCCTTTGTCAACAGCAATCCCTGGGACAGTTTTCCGGATGCCAATGGAAAAAGAAACAGGAACTGGTATTCCGGTCAACCTGTCGACATTCACGGTATGTCCGGGACGGGGGGAAACATGCGCAGCAAAGAAGCTGCAAACAATACCTCTGTCTGGTTTGACATAAAGGGACGGGTTCATTTCGGTCACAGGAAAGGAGATGCGCCCATGGAAGCCACCAGCGGGTTTCAGCAGATCCTTGCAAAAGGCAAACCCTTGGTAACCAAGGGCGGACCAAGGCACCCACGCACTGCCATTGGAGCGGACAGGACAGGGGCAACCCTTTGGTTGGTTGTCGTTGACGGAAGGCAGAGAGGCTACAGTGAGGGCATGAATCTGCAGGAGTTGGCTGTAGTGATGCAGGACCTTGGCTGCTGGAGTGCGACCAACATGGACGGAGGCGGCAGCAGTATCATGGGATTACGTGACAAAACGGGAAAAATGCAGGTCATGAACCGCCCTTCAGGACGTTTTCTCGGGGCCGTTAAAATCCGCCCTTTACCAACGCTCCTCACCATCACACAATCGAAATCCCAAAAGAATTAAACCAAACCCGGAACCAGCCGCGGTCCTTTCAGATTCCCGGGTAAAAAGCACGGGATCATTCTGGTTAAGAAAGCAATGAACCCATGAGGCAAAAACTTATTTCAGTAGTCCTTTTCATCCTCGGGGCAACTTCACTCAATGCCTCCGCAGACCAGCCAAATATCATTTTCATATTGACCGATGACCTCGGTTACGGCGACGTCGGAGTCCTTTTTCAAAAGCAACGCAAGGGCATTCAGCTAAAAACCCCGGAACTGGATCAAATGGCCAGGGAAGGCATGACCCTGAATCGGCATTACTGCCCGGCACCCATCTGTGCACCTTCCCGGGCTTCCCTGATATCAGGCCTGCACCAGGGACACTCTAATGTGCGCAACTATCAATTCGACAAGGCCATCGAGGACAACTGGAATTTTGCCAATACCCTGCAAAGGGCAGGATACTACACCATCCACCTGGGCAAGTATGGACTTCAGGGCGGGGGTAATTCCCCGGAGAAATGGGCCGCCTATCCAACCAAGCGAGGGTTTGATTATTTCTATGGATACGTGAGGCACGTTGATGGGCACCAGCATTACCCGGCGAACTTCTGGGAGATCGGAGATAATAAATCCCACCAGCAGAAAAAGCAGGTCTGGGAGAATAATGACGAGGTTTCCGCCGGCCTGGACAAATGCTACACCACGGATTTATGGACCGCCAAGGCCAAGCAGTTGATCATCAGTCAAGCCAGGGAAAAACCCAAGCGACCATTCTTCATGTACCTGGCCTATGATACGCCTCACGCCGCGCTGCAATTGCCGACAATCGCCTACCCCAAAGGAAAAGGGATCAACGGCGGCCTGCAATGGTTGGGGAAGCCCGGCAGGATGATCAATACCGCAGAGGGAACTATCGATAATTATCGTGATCCCCATTACACGGACAAGGGCCTGACGGATGTCGCTGAAAGGTTCGCCACCTCCATTACCCGGATTGATCATTGCCTCGGGGATATCCTGCAAACCCTGAAAGAGCTCAAGATCGACAAGGACACCATCGTTATTTTCTCCTCCGACAATGGCCCTCACCGTGAGGCCTATATCAAGGGGGAAAGATGGAGCCCGTCAGTGTTTGAATCCGCCGGCAGGTTCAAGGGTTCAAAGGGCTCATCCCATGAAGGCGGGGTTCGCGTCCCTACCTTTGCCTGGGCCCCGACAAGGATAAAGGCCGGTCAAAAAACAAACACACCCTCCCAGTTCCACGACTGGATGGCGACCTTTTGTGATTATGCCGGAGTGGATGCTCCCGCAAGAATTGATGGAGTATCCCTGCGACCAACTCTTCATCAGGAAGGTCGGCAAAGGCAGAGTATTGTCTACATGGAATTCAATAACCAACAGGCACTATACCTGGATGGATATAAGGGCTTACGGATGAAAGCCACGAGCCATGATATCAACTTTGATATCTTCGATACCCTTAACGATGGACCGGAATCCAAAAACCTGGCCGGAACAAGCGACGCTTTCATTCGTCTGCAAAAGAAAATGAAGGATGAGATACTAAGGATAAGAATGCCAAACCGGCATGCTAAAAAACCCTACGATGATGAATCCGTTCCCGGGCTGGATATTGACGAAGGTGATTTAAGCAGGGGTGTTGCCGTAAGTTCCTACCTTGGAGAGTGGCAGTGGGTTCCCGAGTTTACTCAAACTCCGCACCAAGCCAAGGTGCAAAAAACCATCAACCTGGGAGCGCTCCCCGCTGAAAAAAACGCCGGCTTATTGTTCTCCGGGTATATTAAGATTCCGGAACCGGGAGACTGGACGTTTCATGGCCAGGCGAAGGGTGGCATGATATTCAAGATACACAATAAACTGGTCCTTGATGGTGATTATAAATACGACGGCAGCCTGCTCAGCTCTACGGTCAAACTGGATCAAGGCATTCATCCCTACCGCTTGTATTACAAGGCACCTGACGGGGAACCTTCCCTCAACCTGCAATGGCAAGGGCCGAATAATGCCATGGGCTTGATCCCTGCGGATGCTTTACTCACATTTACGGTAAAAGAAGAACAAGATCGCCGGAAAAAATGATGCTGGGTAAAGCAGCACAAAAACAATAACTTTACTGAAATGACGCTCAATCCGGCATTACATATTCTCCACATGAAACGCCCTGCCCTATTATCCACTCTCCTGCTCGCCGTATTTTCACTCTCCTCTCCGGCTGCTGACCGACCAAATATCCTCTGGATCACCAGTGAGGATAACAGCATCTCCTGGGTGAGTTGTTATGGCAGCAAAAATGCCAAGACCCCCAATATCGACCGGCTCGCAAAGGAAGGCTTTCGTTATCTCCATTGTTTTGACAATGCGGCAGTCTGCGCCCCGACCCGCTCCACCTGGATCACGGGTCACTACGCGATCTCAATCGGCACCCAGCCGATGCGCAGCCGTTACCAGATCCCGCATGATAAAATCCCCTACTATCCCGACTTGCTGCGCAAAGCAGGCTACCATGTCGCCAACGGAGGCAAGACCGACTACAACATCGGCGGCCGGGATGACAAGGAGGTGTGGAAAGTCAAAGGCAAGATTCCCAAACGCAAACCGGGGCAGAACTTCTTCCAGATCCGCAATATCGGGGACAGCCACGAGAGCCGGGCATTTCCCAAGAAGGCCGGGGATGTGAAGAGCGACCCTGCAAAGATGATCCTGCACTCCTACCATCCGGATCTTCCCGAGATGCGCATGACCTATGCCACCTACACGGATGCCGTACAAAGGATGGATGCCAAGGTCGGTGAAATCCTCAAGCAATTGAAGGAAAACGGGAACGCGGAGAACACCATTGTCGTCTATTGCTCCGACCACGGCGGGGTCCTGCCCCGCAGCAAGCGATTCCTGTATTCCAGTGGAACCCACTGCCCGCTTATTGTCCGCATCCCGGATAAGTGGAAACACTTCTGGCCGGCAAAAAAGCCGGGCATGACCGTGGATCGTATCGTGAGCTTTGTAGACATGCCGAAGACCTTCCTGAGCCTGGCAGGAGCCAGGGTGCCCAAGGGCTACCAGGGAACAATCTTCCTTGGAGAGGGCATCGAGGAGGCTCCCAAGTATCATCTCAGTTTCCGGGAGCGCGCGGATGAGTGCGCCGACATGGTTCGCGGAATGCGTGACCAGCGATTCGCCTACATCAAGAACTACATGCCATGGGCTCCCAACGGGCAGCGCCTGGATTACATGTGGAGAATGGCCGGAACCGGGGCATGGGAGAAGCACTACCAGGAAGGCAAGTGCAACGCGATAACCGGTCGCTTTTTTAGGCCGCGACCCTCAGCGGAATTTTATGACACGGTGAGTGATTTCGACAACGTCAACAACCTCATCAACGACCCGCAACACAAGGCAAAGATTGCAGAGCTAAAGCAGGCCATGCGCAAGAAACAACTCGAACTGTTCGATTCGGGGCTCCTCCCCGAAAACATGCGCCTGCGCCGCGCCGAGGCAAACGGCATGACCATCTATGAAATGGTCAGGGATCCCAAGTTGTATCCCCTTGAAAAATACCTCGACTTCTCAGACATGGCCTTGTCCAGGAATCCGGCCAACCTCAACCAATTGGTCAGGGCAATGAAGGATCCGG